>CABUQL010000079.1 GCA_902493665.1 uncultured Eubacteriales bacterium | reverse complement strand
CGACGGAACGAGTGCGCTTATGCTTTCGGGCGAAACGGCTGCCGGAAAGTATCCCGTTAATGCGGTTAAGGCTATGAGCAAAATTGCGCTGCAGACAGAGCGTGCCATACATTACAAGAAACGTTTTGTTAATTCAAATTTTGAGATTCGCAATTTAAACGATGCAATTTCACATTCGACGTGTTCGCTTGCAATTGACATTGACGCAAAGGTTATTGTTGTTTGCACAAGGAGCGGACAGACGGCAAGAATGGTTTCGCGTTTTCGTTCGCCTACGCCGATTATCGGTATGACAACGAGCGAAAAGGCGTGCAGAAAACTGTCGCTTTCGTGGGCGGTTACGCCTGTTATGAGCGAGGAGTACCCGTCAACCGATGTTTTATTCTATCATGCGATGAATATGGCAAAGAAGCTCGGGTTTGCCAAAAAGGGCGACAATATTGTTATTACCGGCGGTCTTACAAACGGCAAGTCGGGCAACACCAACATGATCAAGATTGAAACAGTGTAAGTGTTACTTTTTTAAGAAAAAAGTTAGATCCTGTAGGCGTTTTTTGCAAAAAGCTTAGCAAAAAAACACTCGTGCAAAACGGTAGTTTTGCACGAGTGTTTTTTGGTTGCTTTTTTACTTAAAAAAGTAACACTAAAAAGTTGCCGATAGATTAAACTCCGCTGTAAGCTGAAAATCCGCCGTCAACAGGGATAACAACACCGTTTACAAAGCTTGAAGCGTCTTTGCAGAGGAGGAAAAGAAGCGCACCGATAAGCTCTTCTTTTTCGCCGAAACGATCCATCGGAGTCTGCGAAAGAATCTTCTTTGAACGCTCTGTGTACTCGCCGTTTTCGTCGAGCAAAAGACCTTTGTTCTGCGCAGTAATGAAGAATCCCGGCGCAATGGCATTAACTCTTATGCCTACCTTTGAGAAATGAACCGCAAGCCACTGTGTAAAGTTTGACACTGCCGCTTTTGCACCGCTGTATGCGGGGATTTTTGTAAGAGGTGTAAATGCGTTCATTGAAGAAATATTAACAATTACCGCATCTTCGTTGTCAATAAGGTCGGGCGCAAAAACCTGCGTCGGCAAAAGCGTACCCAAAAAGTTAAGATTGAAAACAAATTCAACTCCCTTGGGGTCGAGGTCGAAAAACGATGTAATGCCTTCAAGCGCTTCGTCGCCTTTTTCATAATATTCCTTTGTTGTTGTGCCCTTGGGGTGATTTCCGCCGGCGCCGTTTATTAAAATATCAACTTTGCCGTACTTGTCATTAACTTCTTTCTTTGCTGCCAAAAGGCTCTCTTTTTCCAAAACATTTGCAGCAACGCCCATTGCAATGCCGCCGTCTTTTACAATTTCTTCGGCAACCTTGTCTGCGCTTTCTTTTCTTAAATCCAAAATTGCAACTTTGGCTCCGCATGCAGCAATTGCTTTTGCAAAGGCGCCGCAAAGCACACCGCCGCCGCCTGTTACGACTGCTGTTTTTCCTTTTAAGTCAACGTCGAATGGTAATTTCATTTTTATTACTCCTTACATATTAAAATATTCTTTTGCATTGTTGAAGCTTACGCCTTCGATGATTTCTTTAAGAATATCTTCATCGTCGTAGATTTCACCGTCTTCTACCCACTGTCCGACAATATTGCAGAGTATTCTTCTGAAATATTCGTGACGCGGGTATGAGAGGAAGCTTCTTGAATCTGTGAGCATACCGACAAATGCAGCAAGTGCGCCGAGATTTGCAAGCGCTTTCATCTGAAGCTCCATACCGTCGATATTATCATTAAACCACCAAGCCGAACCGAGCTGGATTTTGCCCTTTACGCCGCCCTTCTGGAAGTTTCCGAGCATTGCTGCAAGGGTGTAGTTGTCGTTAGGATTGAGCGAGTACAAAATAACTTTCGGAAGATTTCCGTCTTTGTCAAGATTATCCATAAATCTTGAAAGCTTGTGAGCGATTTTGTTGTCGTCAATCGAATCAAATCCCGTGTCGGGTCCGAGCTTTTTAAACATATTTGTGTTGTTGTTTCTGAGCGCACCGATGTGAATCTGCATTACCCAGTCTCTTTTTGCATATTCTTTTGCAAAGAAAGTGATAATTGAAGTTTTGTACTTTTCAACTTCTTCGTCAGTGCATTTTTCGCCGTTTAAAGCTTTCTTTAAAATAGCGTCAATTTCATCATCGCCGGCTTCAATATACGGAACATACTCAACGGCATGGTCGGATATTTTGCTTCCCATAGATGAGAAAAAGTCTATTCTTGATCTTAAAACTTCTTTTAAATCGTCGTAATTTTTAATTTCTTTCTTTCCTGCTTCGGAAAGTTTTTCTATGTATTCTTTGAAACCGTCAAGATTGATGTTTACGGCTTTGTCCGGACGGAATGCCGGTACAACTTTTGTATCAAAATCTTTAAGTTCTCTTATTTTTGCATGATACTTGAGCGTGTCAATCGGATCATCTGTTGTTCCGATAAGCGCTACATTTGATTTTTTAATAAGCGAACGTGCACTGAAATCGCCTTCCGCAATGATTTTGTTAACTTTTTCCCAGATTTCGGGAGCAGTTTTTTCATTTAACGGCTCGTAAACGTTAAAATATCTCTGAAGCTCTAAGTGCGTCCAGTGATAAAGCGGATTTCCGATTGCTCTCGAAACGCATTTTGCATATGCCAAAAACTTTTCGTAATCGCTTGCGTCGCCTGTGCAGTATCTTTCTTCAACGCCCATGCTTCTCATAAATCTCCATTTGTAATGGTCGCCGTAAAGCCAGATTTCAGTAATGTTTTTGTATTTTTTGTCCTCCGCTATTTCCTTCGGCGACAAATGGCAATGATAATCGTAAATAGGCATTTTAGCAGCATATTCTTTGTAAAGTCTTTGTGCGGCAGGTGTTTTTAAAAGAAAATTTTCGTCCATAAATTTTGTCATAATGTAACATACTCTCCTTTGCTGTTTGCACTTTTGTAAATTGCAAACATCGTTTTCATTGTGTTTATGCTGTCGTTCAAATCAATGTAACTGTTACCTTTCTGTTCCAATGCATTGTAAAAATCGAATAAAACGTGCTTGTGCCCGCCTCCCCAGTAGTCTTTTCCGGGAATCTGGGCATTGTTTCGGCATATAAACGTGTGCTCGCCGTTTACTATTTTGTAAAGGTTGTTGTCAGCATATCTGAAGGTTGCGTTCTCAAAATTGAGTTCAAGCTGGAACGGCTGGTTTACAGAGTAGGAATTTGTAGCATAAAACAATCCTCTTACTCCCGATGAAAATTCAATAAGCGCGTCAACCGTATCTTCAACCTCAATAACGCCTCTGAGCGATTTGTTTGACATATCGGCACAAACGCTTTTTACGTTTTTGCCGAAATACAGCATTAAATCAAGCAGATGAACGGACTGGTTTATAAGAACGCCTCCGCCCTCTGTTTTTAATTTTCCGCGCCATGAGTCGTGTCTGTAGTAAGATTCATCTCTCGACCAGCGCAAAGCGCCGCTTATGCCGTTTAATTTGCCGAAATCATTTGTTTCAACGATTTCTTTAAGCATTTGTATACAGGTGTTTGTTCTGTTTTGAAAAACAACACAGACTTTTTTGCCGTGCTTTTTATACTCACAAAGCAGATTTTCATAATTTTCTTCCGTCATAGCCGCAGGTTTTTCCAAAACGACGTTTTTGCCGCTTTGCAATGCCTTTATTGCCATTTCGGCATGAAGATAATGCGGTGTGCAGATATGGACAACGTCTATATTTTTATCTTTTAAAGCGTCGTCAATACTGTAAAACGCCTTTGCGCCGTATTTTGATGCGGCGTTATCTGCCCGTGATTTATCAATATCGCATATGCCGTAAATTTTTCCATTCTCTATTTCGCATATTGCCTTTGCATGAACAGGCGCAATTGCGCCAAAACCTATTATACAAGCATTTAACATTTGTAAATCCTCTCTTTTGATTATACGTCAATTAAGAACAGTGTGTCAAGTAAGTGCAAAATTATATTTCTTTTTTTGAAATTTATATCTTTAGTTGAAGCCTTTTTCCGAAAGAAAATCGTAGCTTGTTTTCATACAGTCAAACGGGTCGCGTTCGCATGTGTCCTGTTCAACCATTGCAGCCTTGCAGCCTGCGTCCTCGCATGCGGCAATAACGTTATCCCAATCGATATTTCCCTGTCCGACTTCGCAGATGCTTACGGAGTTGGTTGTGTTTGCTTTAATATCCTTAAAGTGAATTATCATTGCTCTTTTGCCCATTTTTCTGATGAATTTTGCAGGGTCTATACCGGCAAACGAGAGCCAGTAAACATCGAGGATAAAGTTAAACGATTCGGGATCTGTTTCTTCTATTAAATAATCAATAACGAATTTTCCGTCAACTTTTGCAAATTCAAACGCATGATTGTGGTAACCGAAGGTAATTCCTTCTTTTTTAAGTTCTGCACTGATTTTGTTAAAATCTTTTATAAAAGCTTTAAGTCCGTCAACATCTTTTCTGAGTGTTCCGGGCGCCGAGCCGAGTCCGGCAATAGAGCAGCCGAGGTCTTTGTGGTATTTTATAAGCTTGTCAAGATCGCCCGTAAATTCGTCATAAGGACGGTGCGTGCAGATTGTTTCAAGACCGTATCTGTCAGCGGCTTCTTTAAGTTCTTTTCCGCTAAGTTCAAGATTTACTCCCGAAACCTGAAGCGTTTTGTAACCGATTTCGCTTAACTTTTTGTAAGTTTTGTCAACATCTTCGATTGTTTTGCAATAATCTCTTAAAGTATAAAGCTGTGCACCTATTCTTTTATCCATTTTTATTGCTCCTTTTTATTAAAATTTATTCTGAAAAATTAATATGTTCCTTCTGTGTTTGCAACAACGTGGCTTTCTTCTTTAACAATCTTTGAATTTTTGATTTTTTCCTGCAAAAGATTGTAGAATCTGTCTGCGTCAAGGTTTTTAACGTCAATTGTTTCGCCCGTCCAGGCGCTTAAGTGCATAGCGTTCGACATTGTAAGACCTTTTATTCCGTCTTCACCCGGAGCAAGAAGGTCGGTTCCTTTTAAGATGGCATCTCTGAAGTTTTTAATAATTCCGACATGACCTTCTGTTTTTCCTTTAATCGGAATTTCGCAGTTCCATTTTTCGGGCCTGCCGAAAGGCGATTTATTTTCTTTGTTAAATTCTCTTTCGGAAATTTCGTTTCTGTAGAACATCATTTTGTCGCCTTCGATAACGATTTTACCCATATCGCATGCAACTTCGAGTCTGTTTGTTCCCGGTGCTTCGCCGGTTGATGTTATGTAAACGCCCGTTGTGCCGTTGTCATATTCCATATACGTTGTAACGTCGTCTTCAACTTCGATGTCGTAATATTTTCCGAATGACATTTTTGAATAAATTTTTGACGGCATACCGAACATCCACTGCCAAAGGTCAATCTGGTGCGGATTCTGGTTGATAAGCGTTCCGCCGCCCTCTGTTTTCCATGTTGAACGCCATGTGCTGCTGTTGTGGTATGCCTGGGATCTGTACCAGTCTGTGATTGTCCAGTTTATTCTCTTAATGTGTCCGAGCTCGCCTGACTGAACCATTTTTCTGAGTTTCTGATAAAGCGGATTTGTTCTCTGATTATACATAATTCCGAAAACTTTTCCCGACTTTTTGGCAGCTTCGTTCATTTCTTCAACCTGTTTTGTATAAACGCCGGCAGGTTTTTCAACCAAAACGTTAAGTCCGAGCGAAAATGCTTCTATTGCAAGCGGACAGTGGTCATAGTGCGGAACCGCAATAAGCACGCTGTCTGCAAGACCGCTTTTGAAAAGGTCTGAAGCATTGTCAAAAATTTTGAGGTTCGGATATTTTTCCTTTACAAAATTTCTTCTTTCTTCGGAAATATCGCAAACGCAGGTAAGTTCAATGTTCTCCTGCTTGCCGTCATATGTATTTTTAACATGCGACGAACCCATATTTCCGATACCGATAATACCAAGTCTGATTTTATCCATTACAATCTTCCTCCCTGAAATTTCCGGAGTGTAAGTCCGGTTTTTGAAAAACAAAGTTTTCCGTCTTTTTTTAAGTCATATATATTGTATCACAAAATTTTCAAAAAAACTTCTCAAATATTGACTTAAAACATTGCAAATATTGACATTTTATGATATTATGTAGTTATTAAAAGATATTGCAGGGTGATTTTATGGCTTGCGAAGATAAAATAAACTACCGTTACAGCGACGAAAAAAGAGATTTTTACTATGAAAGAAAGCGTGACGAAGCAAGAAGGACTTATAACTACAAGCTTCATAACCATCAAAAGTACGAGGTATACGTTTTTTTGGAGGGACACGTTCACTATTTCATTGAAGGAAGTCTTTACAAACTTACTCCGTGTGATATTTTGGTTATCCGCGACAATGAAATGCACGAGGCGGTGCACGTTAAAAGCAGCGAATACAACAGAATTGTAATGCATTTTTCAAAAAACTTTTTTGTTGAAAACAACTGCAAGGAATAC
>CABUQL010000078.1 GCA_902493665.1 uncultured Eubacteriales bacterium | reverse complement strand
CCGTTGTTGTGTTTAAAAGGTTTACAAGGTTTTTAATAAGACACACCGCCGCACCGCACAACGGCCCGAGCGAAAATGATGCAATAAGCGCCGGAAGCTCTGATAAATCAAGCTTTATAAATCCGGGCATAAGCGGAACGGGAAAGCTTAAAAACATCAGTACCGCCGATAAAGCACCGAGCACTGCTGTTACTGTAATTTTTCTTGTTTTCATAAAATTTCCTCCTTTTTGGTTGACATCGGTTTGTTTTCCGATGTTTTGCGAGGCGTGCAAAAAGTGCACGATTTTTGAAAAAAGAACCCCGACAGGATAAATCATCCGATCGGGGAATATAAGGCTTTTTTAAAACCTATCTTCTTTCATCCGGACTTTGGCATTTTTAATGCCGTTTACCGTCGGTTTCGGAATTTCACCGAATCAGCCTTGTATCACCAAAATATAAACCTAATATTGCGTTTGACTCTTTGGCTTATTGGCTCGCAGACTTTGCAAGGATTTGCATTCACTGCCGGTGGGGAATCTCACCCCGCCCCGAAGATTAATTTAAACTTATTTTACCACTGATTTTATTGTTTGTAAATAAGTATATTTAAAATTTATTTATAAATACTAATTACAAGGTGTTAATTTGAAAGTTTTTTATATTGGATTTTGACGGAAAGGAGATTTTTATGAAGAAAACACTTAAAATTATTTCAATTGCAATTTGCGCCGCTGCTTGTTTTTGTGCGGTTAAAAAGACAATTGCGGCGGCAATGTCGTGCGTTGCGGCATTTAAGACAGTTAAAATGGTTGCGTCCGCTTTTTGAAATCCGGGCACTAGAGAGTTGATTCTCTAGTGCCTTAGCAAAAACTTCAAGCGCAAAACTATCGTTTTGCAAAGGAAACACATTAAAATCCAAAGCAAAAATACAGCCGAAAACAAATACAAATTTTAAGAAAATTTTATGCGGACAATTCGTGAATTGTCCCTACAGAATCGAACAAACAGAAAACTAATAGCCGAAAGAAAACTCTTATTTTTTGTTTTCTTTCGGCTGCTTGATTGTTATATACTTAATTTTCCCTAGAAATGCGAAAGCATTGCTCATGAGTTTTTGCTGAGCTTTTTTCAAAAAGCGCCTATAGGATCTTCTACTTTTTTACTTAAAAAAGTAACATAAATCACTTTTCGATAACTTTTGCCAAAATGTCGGCGCTTCTTTGTAAAAATGCACTTAACTCCTCGCCCTTAAGATCGGAGTGCGAAAGACGCGCCATATCGTAAATCTGCATAAGCGCCGTGTTCTTTTCGTCGCCGTCGGGCATGTCTGCGCACGATTTTATAAGTTCGCTCTCGCTGTTTACAACAAAGCTTTCCTCAATCGGGAATGACATGTTTGATTGTCCGAACATTTTCGACATTTCCTGCATACGTCTGCTTTCCTCGGAGAGTACGAATAATGCGGGGATTTTGTTGTTTTTAAGAGGCTGAACGCTTATTTTTTCGCTCTCCTTTAAAATGCCCTTGAACATTTCGCTTATTTTCGTGTTTTCTTCGCTCTTTTCGTCCGCCTTGTCATTTTTTAAAGAATCCGATATAAACGAATCAACCCTCTTAAATTTAATGTCGGGGATTTTGTATTCGAGAAGGCTTACAAAATGATTGTCAATCATCGTGTCAAGCACAACGCACTCTTTGCCTTCGCTTTTTAAAAGCTCAATGTACTGCGCCTGTGCATTTTTGTCGCTTGTGTAGTAAACCTCTTTTTCACCGCTTTCGGTAAGCTCTTTAAGCGATACATACCCGCCGTCAAGCTTTTTGAAAAGCAGCACGTCCTTAACTCTGTCATAAAATTTCTCGTCACGCAGACAACCGTATTTCACAAACGGGCAGATGTCGTCCCAATACTTTTCGTATGTTTCCTTTTCGGTTTTGTAAAGCGAACTGAGCTTGTCCGAAACCTTTTTTGTAATGTGGTTTGACACTTTTGTAACGTATCCGTCGTTTTGCAAAAAGCTTCTCGAAACATTAAGCGGAAGGTCGGGACAGTCAATAACGCACTTTAAAAGCATAAGATATTCGGGCGTAACTTCTTTTATATTGTCGGCGATAAACACTCTGTTGTTGAAAAGCTTGATTTGTCCTTCAATGCCCGAAAGTTCGTGGTTGAGCTTGGGGAAATATAAAATTCCTTTTAAATTAAACGGAAAATCAACATTTAAATGAATCCAGAAAAGCGGTTCGTTAAAATCGGCAAAAACCTTGTGATAAAACGCCTTGTATTCCTCGTCCGTGCACTCCGACGGCTTTTTCTCCCATAACGGATTTGCGTCGTTTATGGGTGATAATTCTTTGCTTTCGTCCTTTTTTTCGTCATCGTTTATAAGATAAATGTTAATCGGCAAAAATCCGCAGTATTTTGTAAGTATGCCGCGCAGCTTGAACTCGTCCAAAAACTCGGTTTCCTCATCGGAAATGTGCAGTGTAATAACTGTTCCCCGTGTTTCTTTTTCACTGCCGCTTATTTCAAATTCCGCACCGCCGTCGCTTTCCCAGTGAACCGCCGGCGCACCCGAAAACGATTTCGTGTCGATTTCAACCTTTTTAGAAACCATAAACGCCGAGTAAAATCCAAGACCGAAATGACCGATTATAGTGCCGCCCTCGTCTTTTGATTTTTCGTATTTTTCAATAAAATCCTCTGCTCCCGAAAAAGCAACCTGATTGATGTATTTTTCAACTTCTTCCTCGCTCATTCCGATTCCGTTGTCGCAAACCTTAATGGTTTTGTCGTTTTTTGAAAAATGCACCTCGATTTTAAAATCTTCGTCCGCTAAATCCGCCTCGCCGATTGATGAGAGCTTTTTAAGCTTCATAATGGCGTCCTGCGCATTTGAAACAAGCTCGCGCAGGTAAATGTCCTTGTCGGAATAAAGCCACTTTTTAATAATGGGAAGTAAATTTTCGGTATGTACCGATATTTGTCCTTTGCTCATAATGATATCTCCTTTTTATATAATGTAAAATTAATTTGTTTTCATATATTCCTTGATTCCCGAAAAAATCGCCCATGCAATTTTGTTTTGGTACGATTCGGTTTTAAGCAGCGCCTCTTCTTTTTCATTCGACAAAAATCCGCATTCCACAATAACTGCGGGGATAGGGCTGTCTTTTAAAATGTAAATTGAGTTTTCGGCTCTTTTGGCAGCCCTTGTGTTTTCTTTGTCTAAAATATCTATAAGATTTTTTTGTATTGTTTCGCCCAAAATTTTACTTTTTTCGGGTGACGACGCATAAAATACCTGCGCGCCGCTGTACTTTTCGTCGGGAAATTTGTTCATATGAATACTTACAAAAATCCCGGCGCCCGACCCGTCGCGCATTTTTCGGCGGAACGATAAATCGTCTCTTTTAATCTGCCTTGTGGATTTGCCGTTTTTGTCGGTTAAAGATAAGTCGTCGTCACGCGTAACAATAACGCTCATACCGCATTTTTCAAGATACGCTTTTGTTTTTTTGCAAACGGCTAAGTTAATGTCTTTTTCAACAGTGCCGTTTTTTCCGACCGCACCGCCGTCGATGTCGCCGTGCCCCGCATCGAGAACAATACTTCCCGAAAATGAGGGGGAGGTTTCCACAAAAACGCTTTCGGCACGGTTTAAATAAAAAAATATAAACGCCGAAACAAAAAGACAAACGGCAAACGATATAATACCCGATTTTTTTATAACAATAAACATTAAATCCACCCCAAAGCTATGTCTTTTAATGTTTAATAATATGAAAAAATAAGTATTAATATGAAACGAAAAACAAAACAAAAAATGTTCGCCGCTTTTTGAGTTTATTATACTACTTTTTTTATTTTTCGTCAAATTTAAGCGATTTTGTAGTGATATTTAACAAAAAGCCG
This sequence comes from uncultured Eubacteriales bacterium, assembly GCA_902493665.1. GTDB lineage: Bacteria > Bacillota > Clostridia > UMGS1810 > UMGS1810 > SIG430. The sequence goes on along the minus strand of CABUQL010000078.1, from coordinate 2,618 downwards.
AACGCTTGTTTGGACAGTTTTGCTAATTGCCATTTTGAACAAAATATGGTATAATTATTATGTCTATAGAAGACAAAAAACGTAGAGGAAAGGATGAATGTTAAAATGAAAAAGTTAATATCGGTTATTCTGATATTAAGCATGATTTTCACCCTGGGCATTACATCTATGACTGCAAGCGCCAAGTATCAGGAAACAATAACTACTACTTGGGAAGAAGTATCGTGTTTTGACTTTGACGCATACAGTTCTGAAAGAATAGATTACACAAAATACGAAAACGTATTTCATTTCAGAGCCAGTGAGGCAAATTACTCAACAACACAGTATGCAAATGCAGGACACAAACTTTACATCGGCGTTTATAACGATTCGGCGCAGACATTTGGTAAATACAGAGTTAAAAACTCTATATCAGCTGTTGCGCCCGGAAGTGTTGCTTTTAAACTTGCAAACGTAATTGACAGTACCAAATTTGTAGCAGGGGCAACTTACAAAGTTACATTTGACTACAAACCGGAAGGATTTACTTATGCAAAAGACGGAAGCACATCTTCTGTAAATTATTTTGCTGTAGGCGATGAAGTTACGGAAAATGTTCCGTTTACTGCTGCAGACCTTGCCGGCGTTGAATTGACAACACCTAAAGCATACATACTTGCTAACGTTACGTCATCATCTGCCGTATCCAACAAAGGAGCTGCCAATGCTGTTACAAACGGTGAGTGGGGAACTGCTCAGACTGCAGAATTTGTAGCAGATGCCGATAAACACATCGGAACAGTGGATTCAGCCGGTACAACATACGGCACATTGAACGGCATATTAAAAGCAAGCACATTGCGTTTTGAAGTTCCGACAGCTACTGCAAAAATTAACGGAGCATCATATACTATTTTGCCGACAACATTCTGCGTTGATAACGTTAAAGTTCTTAAAAAAGTTGTAACAAAAGAAAGAACTGACGATCCGAATTACACAAAAACGTATGACGGTTCAAGCAAAACAGATATTACAAGCTGCGGTGACGGTGCAAATCCTCCCGAACTTATAACAGATTTCGGTCACAGCGATGCTACAAGTATAAAACAAACAATTAAAACAACAAAAGAATATATCGGTGCGGGAATCAGAGTTCAGAAGCTTTTCGGAGATCTTCCTCCCGTAAATGAAGATATCGGCAAAGTATTTGAAGTTTCGGCATGGATATATCCTGAAAAAACAGATAATATCCCCGAAGATTCAACAGGAACGTACATTCAAATGGCAATGGCTGCTCCCTATACTTCCACAAATGCATGGACTTCATTTTACAAAGCCGCAACTTACTATGTTCCGTGGAATGAATGGACACAGATTAAGATTTACCACAAGGTAGCAGAAGACTGCTCTATGGATAATAACAATGCCGACGGCAAAGGAAATAACGGCAGATGCGACGCTGTAAGAATTCAGTCAGCTGACTGCGCTTTGGACGGAAATGTTGTAAACACATTCTACATTGACGATGTAACTGTAAGAGAAATTGAAACAGATGTTGAAACATCATCAAGACCTAAAGTAGAACAGACTCTTTACAAATCAGAAGACGGCAGAGAAGATGCTATGTATTCAAAAATTGTTATAACTCCGGGAAATAACATTAAAATAAACAAAATGTATGCATATATGCTTCCTACATCTTTGATTACAAACAACATTAAAAATGAGCTTGCAATAGCTGATAAAAAAGTGGTTAACCTTCCGAAGGTAAACGGAGAAGGTACTGTTACAATATTCTCTGTTCTTACAGGTATTCCCGCAACAAATATAGATATTACAAGCAAAGTTGCATTTACATGTGATGCGCCTTATCTTTACGGCGAACAGTCCGGAGGCACATATTACAGTTCAATAAACAGCACAGTTGCTGAATTGTTAAACAAATAATCTTTGGAAAGGAATGTGAAATTTATTATGAAAGAATATATTAAACCTATGGCTGAAATTTCTGCATTTGAATCCGAAGAGCCTATCACTACAAGCGGTGTTGGTAAAATTATCGGTGAACAGAATGCAGCTACTGCAGGTCAGATATTCACAACTGCTTGGAAGAGCGAATGGAATAACTAATTTAGAAATTAAAGCTAAAAACAATAAAAAACCTTCCCTTTTTTGGGGAAGGTTTTTTATTTTGCATAGGGTTGGCACCGAATACTTAGGCAAACGTGACCTGAACCCGTATTGGTTTAACATGGAGATTTTCGCCGTTATTGCGTCAAACGCCTTGAAAATACTGCGTTAAAATGCTTGTTAATGACAGTATTACCGCGTTTTTGCCTTGTCAGCCCCAAAACGGCACAAAGTCTTTCTGCGTTTTTAGTGCAAAATTTGAATGGGATAACGACACACAGACAGTTATTATCACAACAAATGAAAATAACGGAAAAACTTTGATTTTCGATGACCTTTCCGAATTTAAAAACAATGTTGACTACAAGCTCGGCGGAAAGCTTAAAGAAGCCGGAGTTTCGCTTTCAACAGAGCAGGATCACACAACAGGCAGCGGAAAATCACTTAAAATTGACGGATTATGCGCAAAAAATGCAAGTATCGTTGTTGCATATTACAAAAACAAC
>CABUQL010000077.1 GCA_902493665.1 uncultured Eubacteriales bacterium | reverse complement strand
AGAAAACGGTGTTCACACTGCGCTTGATACAACAGGCGGCGTGAATTTTGACGAAGAACTTTTAAATTATACAGACCTCGTTTTATGCGATTTAAAATTTGTGACGGAGGAAGAATACAAAAAATACTGCGGAGCAAGTCTTAAAACCGTTTTGTCATTTATAAAAAAATGCGAAGAAAAAAACAGTCCGATATGGATAAGGCACGTTGTCGTTCCCAATATAACCGATTCTGCCGAAAACATTAAAAAGCTTTGCACTCTTTTAAAAGATTTTTCTAACATTGAAAGAGTTGAACTTTTGCCGTTTAGAAATTTGTGTATTGAAAAGTACAAGAAAATGAACATTGATTTTCCGCTTAAAGACACAAATCCGTGCACAAAAGAAAAAATTAACGAACTTAATGAAATTGTCAAATCGTTCGGATTTAGTATTTAACATACAAAAAGCCGATATACAAAATTAACTGTATATCGGCTTTTTTAGTTTTGGCTCTCTTATGCACTATTCTTTTATAAACAGTTTGCTTCGTTTGTTTTCAGACGGTATATCCATTTTTCCGTCTTTTGCAACATACTTTTTGCCGGAGAACACATCAACATAGTTTCCGTCATCTGCACTGATGCAAACTTCTTTATCGGTATATACGCCTATCATATTTTTGTTGATATACATTGCAAGGTCACTGTCGCAGTATGTTTTTACGACCGCAAGGTGTGCAATTTCTCTTAAAACTTTTGCAGGTATATCACCCCTTGCACTGTAAAACGACTTAAATCCGTTTAAATCTTTATATACCAGCGCAGGCTTATTTGAATTTTTGTATCTGCCAAGCACAACGGCATTTGAATCATCGGCGAAAAACGTTGGATTTGCCGCACCTTCACCGCCGTAAGCAGTGTCTGAGAATTCAATTTCTTTTTCCTGCTCATCGCTTATTTTAATTGTAATTCCGGTTGTGTCGCAAATGCTATTAACGTCATATCCGTCTTCTTCGGCATATCCCGGTGCATATATCCACAATGCGCTTTTGCCGCTTATCTTTATTTTTTCATCAATCACTTTCTTCTCTGTTTCGTCAATATTAAACTGATCTAAGAAAATAAAAAGTTTGTATTTGTCAAAATCAACATCTTTTATATCGCATGAAGAATAAACTTCATACGGTGCACATATATACGACAAGCCTTTACGCTGATTTAAAAGCACATCATTGTTGATTTTTGAATTTTTATTAACATAATACAACGATTTCGGCGAGGCGATAACGGCAATTTCAGCCGCACTTTCGCATTTTGGCATCTTCTTTGAAAGCTCAATCAAATCTTTGACTGTATTCATCATATCGTCGGAATAGAACCAGCCTTCAAACATATCAAACCACCAAAGAGCCGCACCTTTTGAGGCGCAAAGCATAAAATCGCGGCGCATAAGGTCGATTGTTTCGGCACTGCTTTTAGGTTTTGACCATCCGCCGTGGATTTCAAAACCGTCAATATGCGACGGGGCAATATGTGTAATATGGTCAAACTCAAGATAATAAAGCTTGTTATGTTTATTTAAAGTGTCATATGTAATCATAAACTGCGACGCACTGTCAAATGCTCTGAAATAATACGATGACGGCGATGAAATCATATCAATATCTTGTGACGTGTAAATTTTTTCATACGCAAGATGTCCCGCATTCCAAAGTCTTTCGCTCATAAGTTCGAAAAGATATCCGAAATAAACACCGACAAGTTTTTTTCTGTCTGTTGCCTCTTTTGCGATTTTGGCAAAATACAAAACCGTATCGGCAATTGTTTCGGCATGAAATTTGCGGTAAGTTAAAAGGTTAGCTTTCAGACCGTTTTTAACTCTTTCTTTTCTCGGCACAAACGAAATTTCGCTTGAAAGCTCACGGTCATACGGCTTTGGAATCATCACATTTTCATCATTTAAATATTTTCTATATGCTTCAAGCTTGTAAGGATGGCTTTCTTCAAAGTCAAATTCGCTAAACCACTCCGTTGTCGTTCCGCCCAAAACAAAATAACCGTAAAACTTATCGCCGTATTTTTCTTCAACATGGCAAATAACCGCTTTTAAATATTTGCCTGCAAGCTCTTTCCACTTGTCGCTGCAAGCGGTTTGCGACATACACCTAAACGAATCGGGGCAGCCTTCGTTTTCTTTTAAATACCAATCTCTCGTATCAACCTGTATCATAAGCGAGAAATATGCGTCTGGAGCGTTTTCCAAAAATAAGTCAATTTGATTATCAATTTTTTCAAAATCGTATTCTTCGTCCCCTATCCACGACTCGCCGTATGTTGAGTATTTTACACCCAAAATGCTGTTAAGACCGCTTGTGAGAATACAAAACGCCCTTACCCCAGCATTATAAAAGTCGGAAATATTTCTTTTTGTCGGTCTGAAACTTTTAAACGAAAGCGGTTCGATAATTTTTCCGTCAATATCAATTTTAAGAGCACCGTTTATACGTGTAAGTTTTACGTTCATAGCAATCTCCGTTCTGCCATATTTAAAGGCAAAATTATTAATTAACAACTATCAAAACAGATGTTATTATAATAATATAATTTGTTTCTGACAATGTCAATTGTTTTTAAATATTTAGCGTAACATTTCGAAAAAAACAGTATGATTTCTAAAAAACCAATAAATCCTATGTGATAATACAAATTTAATACAAAATCAAAAAAGAAGATTGAAAAAATCAATCTCCTTTTTTGTTCACCTTAAAAATTCAATTCTAATTACTTTGTTTTTTTGTCCAATCATGGTCATAATCATTGACAGTAAATACTTTACCCGATGCTGAAGTAAGGTTATTAGTACCCGAAGCCGTTATCGGATTTTCTGTCACAAATGCTGAAATTTCAGCTTTCGGTGATGTATATGTTTTTTTCATCATTTTTCAATCCTTTCTTCAATTATCTGACAGGTCTTACAAGTTTTCCGAATACTATGCTTCCGTCTGCCTTAATTGCAAATGCTTTAAGGGAGATTGCCGGAGTTTCGCCTGCCGGAATATTTCCGATTGCCGTTGTGAATACGTAATTTGCATTTTCTGCAAAATCTGAAGGAGCAAATGTGTCACTGCCTACTGTTATATCTGTATAAACAATTTTGCTCTTTGACTGCCAGTCAAACGCAGTATCGATTGTAGCTTCGTTTGCAGCGTCTACAAGTATAAATCCAACCATTTTGTAATCAAGCGAATCAATAGGCGCTACATAACGGATAACCATTGTTCCGTTATCGCTTGTGTAATCTTTTGCCTTAATGTTTGAAAGAAGAGTTACAAACGGATCTTCGTCAGCTTTTTCGGAAACCACATAAGCAGTTTCTGTTTCGCTTACTTCATATCCTTCGCCGGCAGTAATATTTGCAGTAAATCCGTTTTTGTTAATTGTAAGAGCTTTGCTTACAGTTGCAGATTCACCGTTTACATTAAGGTCGATTGCTGCACCTGAATCAGCTTCATCTACCGCAAGTGCTAAAGCTGCATAATAAGCTGTAGCGATTTTTGCAGCGTATTTAGTTTTAATGTTGTATGTTCCTTCTGCGTTTTTAACTGCATATTTTCCGCTTACAATACCCTTCGGAATGTTTTTAAATGTTCCGCCGTAAATCTTAGGAGTTGCAGTTGATTCTGCTATATCCGGAGCATCAAAAACACCGTCATTGATTGTCATGTCTGAAGTCTGGCACACAACATAGTTGGGGAAGTGCCCACCGTTAATTTCAACAACAGAACCGTAAACTGCTTTCATACTGTTTTTAACAGGGTTGTTATTTAAAAGATTACCGCCGTTTATAATAAGTTTTCCGTATGTGTAAATTGCGTTTGCTGCATTTTCGTTAGCGGCCAGAATTGTTGCACCGTCATTAACCGTAAGAGTGCTTTCGGGTGAATAAACACTTATCGCATTTGTTTTACACAATGACGAAAATTCAAACGGTTTTCCGTCACCACCGAGGGTAAGAGATGATGTATCTGTCTGACCTGACATTCCGACACCGATACCGAAGTTAGGTGTTGTTGAGTCAGAACTGTTTATAATTTTACCGTTTAAAATTGTTACGTTTGCATTGTTTTTCACACATACTGTTGACGGTGCATTGCCTGTAGTTGTTGTATATGTTGAAGTAAATGTGTGTCCGTCAAGGTCTAAAACTATGCTTTTTGATATTGTAAGTAAATCTGATGAGGTTGTGTCTGATTTAAGTTTAATTGTATCTCCTTCATCAGATGCTGCCAAAACTACGTCCAATACATTTTCTATACCGAGTTTTTCATTAACAAATATCGGCACATTGTCCTTCGGAACGATTGAATATGTATTGTCGCCGTTGTCTTTTGTTGTAAGACTGTTTGAAGCAACGTTTACTTTAGATGATGTCGATGAATATGTTCCGCCATAGTATTTTGCATTTGTATATCCGCTGATAAATGAACCAAGCGATGTCGACGAAGTTGCATTATTATTAATAATCTTTCCGCCATAGAATACTTTTAAACCTTTGTCTCCTGTAAATTTCATAACGCGGGCATCTTTTGCAGAACTTACAAACTCACCGCCGTAAATAGTTACAATAGAATCAGCATATCCAAAAATTACATTATATGCAGTATTTATTTTTACCGAATCATAAACAGTAAGCGAGCTTGGCGTTGTTGAGTTTTGCTTGTCGACAGTAATTGCACCACTGCCAGCAGTAGAATTAATAAACAAATTGTCTTTTAGAACACAATTTCCACCTTTAAAAACATCTAAAGTATATGCACCTGATGATCCTCTGTTGTCATAAACAGTGCCGTTTTTAATTGTAATGTTTCCGTTTAGTTCAATTGCGTTTGAACCCATTCCCGACACTGATAATGTTTTTCCATTAAGATCGAAAACTACATTTGTGCCGCTTGGGAATGCTATTTTTGCAGTTGCTGTTACGTTATCATTAAGCGTAATTGTTTGAAGTGTGCCGTCTTTTTTCAAGGCACTTACTGCAGCTGAAAGTGAATCATACCCAACACCGTCAACGTCAACAGGTGATGAAGATGCAAAAGATGTTATTGACAGCATTGAGAAAATCATACACACAGCCAAAAGTGAAACTAAAAATTTTCTCATTCGAATTTTCTCCTCAATAAACAAATTTATTACACTATTATAATTTTATCACACAAGGGTTGGTTTTTTCAATTAGACAGACTAACAAAAAAAGTTGTAAAAGAATTAAACAAAAAAAGAAAAAATAGCAATATTGCACAAAAAACGACGGATTCATATAAATGAACCCGTCATTTTCAGCATTATCACATTAATATTGCCCTAATTTAATTCTAAATCTTTACAAAGCGGCATAGCATTTGAGTTTAAAACAAACGTCTTTATAATATCGCCGTCACTGTAATTTACTGTTTTTGAAATATTATTTTCGGATGATGTGTTTGTTACGGTTTCTGTTTTAATATCCAAAAGCTCGCCGTTTCTGTATGACGCCACACAAACGTCATAACTTTCAAGAGCCTCATCATAATTTATCCACGGTACAACCTTTACATTTACAACTGCGCTGTCGGTGTTTTTGGTAGCAGACGCCGTTTGATATACCATATTCATAAGAGGCTCATAACCTTTTGCGCCGACAATTTCAATATCATCAACATAAATGTTTTCAGCAATTGCACTGTTCGTTCCCGTCTGGCAGATTCCGAGCATATCAGCACAGTTTTCGACTGCGTTTTGATCAACCGTAAATGCAAATATTATCCTTTTCCAATCAGTTCCCACATTATAAATTCCGTATGAATGCGGCTGCGTCTGATAAGGTGTATTCTTCTTTCCGTAAACTCCAAGTCTTATTTTTGTAGCCGTATCGGCTTTTACATTCATTGCAACTTTGTATGTTTTTCCGATGTCGCTTTGTGCAAACTCTGTTTGTTTAAAGAAATTTTTAAGTTTTCCCCGGTCGCTCTCATTTACACGGTTTGTAATTGCAAATGCCTTGCTGCCGTCTGTTCCCGCACCGTCTTTAATAAGAAGATTTGATTTACTGTAATTTCCGCCGTGCTCATATGAAATATCGGAAATATCACCGTCGAAGTTTTCGGTTTTTGTGAGTTCCTTAATTAAAATATCATCAACATACATTTCGGGAATTACCGCACCCGAGGTCTGCCCTATTCCGAGCATATTAACGTTTTTATCAACCATTGTCTGATCGATTGTTACGTTTAATGTTATTTTATTCCATTCACCTTCTGTAACATCCGATTTTTTTGATTTATAAGGCGATGTTGCATATGTTGTATTTGCCGGACCGTAAACTCCTATGCATACATTTCCCGACGTGCTCGGTTTAACATAACAGCTTATTTCAAATGTTTTTCCCAGATCTCCGCCTCCGAACGTTGAATTTCCGAAACATTCGGTAAGTTTTACTCTGTGTTCCTGCTTTGTTCTGCCTTTTAACGAAAGGCTCTTTCCGGTGCCTGTGGCGTGGTCCTCATCACCTGCTATTTTAATGTTT
>CABUQL010000076.1 GCA_902493665.1 uncultured Eubacteriales bacterium | reverse complement strand
CTAAGCGCCGACGCAAGAAAAACGGAATTTACAATTTCACGTTCGGGCAGTCCGAACGATACATTTGAAACGCCGAGAACCGTCTTAACGCCAAGCTTTTCCCTGATCATACGAACGGCTTTTATTGTTTCAAAAACCTCTTTTTGCTGGGCGCTCGCCGTTAAAACAAGAGCGTCAATTATAATGTCTTTCTTTTCAATACCGTATTTTTGCGCCTCGTTTACGATTTTTTCGGCAATTTTAAACCTGTCCTCACACTTTTCGGGAATTCCGTTTTCGTCAAGCGCAAGACCGATTACCGCACCGCCGTATTTTTGCACAAGCGGAAAAACACTGTCCATCGACTCTTTTTTGCCGTTTACGGAGTTTATTATCGGCTTGCCGTTGTATATTCGCATGGCACTTTCCACCGTTTTTGCATTTGAACTGTCAATTTGAAGCGGAAGTCCCACAACCGACTGAATTTCTTTAACAGCAGTTTTCATAACAAGCGTTTCGTCAATCTGCGGTATTCCGACATTAACGTCAAGAACATCGGCACCGCTCTCTTTTTGCGATATCGCCTCGTTTAAAATGTATGAAATATCGCCGTTTATGAGCGCTTCTTTAAATTTCTTTTTCCCTGTAGGATTGATTCTTTCGCCGATTACAACAGGCTTATCTGTAACTTCCAGACACATTGAACCGGACGAAATAAGCGTAAAATCCTTCTTTTTAATCGGTGTGTATTTTTCGGCTGACAAAACCTCGCAAAGTTTTTTTATGTGAAGCGGAGTAGTTCCGCAACATCCGCCGAGATATTTAATTCCAAGCTCTGCAATTTTTTTCATTTCATCGGCAAACTCGTTTTCGTCAATGTCATAGCTTGTAACACCGTTTTCGTATTTGGGCATACCTGCGTTCGGCATGACAAGAACCGGCGTTGACGAATATTTTGCATACTCTTTTGCAAGTTCAAAGCTCTGAACAGGTCCTCTGCCGCAGTTTAAGCCGATTGCGTCAACCCTCAATCCCTCCAAAACCGCAACGCACGTTTTAACGTCGCTTCCGGTGAGCGTTCTTAAGTTTTCATCAAATGTCATTGAGCAAAAAACGGGCAGCTCCGAGTTTTCCTTTGCGGCAAGAACAGCGCATTTTGCCTCGTAAATATCCGACATTGTTTCAATCAAAATCAGATCCGCACCGGCGTTTTTTCCCAAAATGACAACTTCTTTGAATATATCGTAAGCGTCTTCAAACGAAACTGAACCGACAGGCTCCAAAAGCTGACCGAGCGGACCTATGTCAAGCGCAACTTTTATGTTTGGATTAACTTCGTTTGCAGCCTCTTTTGCACATTTGACGGCAAAATTTACGGCTTTTTCAAGATTGCCTTCATATTTTAAAGAATTTGACCCGAACGTGTTTGCAGTTATTATATCTGCACCCGATTTAATGTAATCCTTATGGATATTTTTTAAAATTTCGGGATTAGCCATACAAAAATCTTCGGGCACTTCGCCTGCGCAAAGTCCGTTTTTCTGCAGCATTGTTCCGAGTCCGCCGTCAAATAAAACAAATTTTTCCATATTACCGTATATCTCCTTTGTAAACTGTGTCGGGATTGACTCTCTAGTTCCTTACCTTCTAAAATTGCACTTGTCCCTGAAATTGCACAAAAGGCATTTATTTGTGCAAGACGTAATGTTTTCTTTTGTAAATCCCAAAAATGCCGTAACCGATTTTGTGGGAATGAGCACGCAGTCGCTTGTTGCGGTTAAATTTATAAGTTTTTGCGCATTTGTGATTTTTATAATTTTGCTTTGCAGATTTATCGGCATATCGCCATAACCGGGACTGAATCTCGGTGTAATTTTATATCCTTCTTTTTCGGCAATTTCAAAAATTTCGTCCTGCGCCCTGTCGCACACATCTTCTATATATGCACTTGCGCAAGCGTCAAAAACGAGAGCGCGGAAAATATCGGTTTTGTTATATTTGTTGATTAAAAAATCAACCTGCGCGCCGAGTGTTGCACAAATAATTGCTGCCTTTTTGCTTGATGAAATGTGCTTTGAAAAGTCTTTCGACTTAAATTTAAGCGTTGTACCCTCAAAAACCACGTTTTCGTCTGTCTGCGATATATCATAAATTCTGTAAATATATTTTGCACTGTTAAGATTTGATATTTCCAAAATACATTCTTCCAAAACTTTTTCTGTTTTTACGTCGGGTGTTTTATTTTTATAGCCAAGATATATAAGCGCTTCTCTTTTTATTTTATCCAAAACAATCCCTCCGTAGTATATTCTTTTATAGAATAATACATTATTTTTGAAAAAATTTCAACTGTTTTAAAAAAATTAGTATATTTTTCGCCAAACGGTTCAAAATATTTTTCGTAGGAGGTGTTAATTATGAAAAACAATAACCAGAACAACAATCAGAATCAGAATAACAACCAAAATAATCAAAAAAATAACCAGAATCAGAACAACAACCAGAAAAATAATCAGAACAACAATAAAAACAACAACGAAAACAGACAATTTTAATTTAAATTCTTGACAAACGGAAAAAAAATTGGTATAATGCATAAATGTAGAAAATACATTTATGCGGGAGTGGCTCAGTGGTAGAGCGTCACCTTGCCAAGGTGAACGTCGCGAGTTCGAATCTCGTCTTCCGCTCCATAAACGGAACAGGTAAATTCCTGTTCCGTTTTTTATGCCCAAATTTCGAATGTTTTAAAATTATTTTTTTATAAGTACAGTTTGTTTTTTATCTCTTTAAAAATTTTGCACAAAAAAAGAGGCTGCCTTAGACTATAAAGCAACCCCTTCTTTTATAATCCGCCAAAAGCGGCATCATACATAATTAAATCAGTTTACAATTGTAATCTGTGTTTCCTTATCAAATATGTGAATCTTATGAGCGTCAATTCCGATTTTAATATCATCGCCTGTTTTAGCAGATGTTCTCGGACTTACTCTTGCAATAAAAGCTGTTCCTTCAATTTTAAGATAAAGGAGTGTTTCAGCACCCATAACTTCTGTGATGTCAACATGAGCGTTAACTGCACATTCGGGAGCCATTGCAAGGAAACTTTCTTCATCGTGCATATCTTCAGGTCTGATACCCATTGAAACCTGTTTGCCGATGTAACCCTGTTCTTCCAAAGCGTTAGCTTTTGTAGCTTCAACTTTAATAGCGTCTTTTCCGAATACGAGATAAATTCCGTCTTCTCTCTTTTCAACAGTTGCATCGATAAAGTTCATCTGCGGGCTTCCGATAAATCCTGCAACGAACATATTGCAAGGATAGTTGTAAAGGTTAATCGGAGAATCAACCTGCTGAATAATACCGTCTTTCATAACAACGATTCTTGTACCCATTGTCATAGCTTCTGTCTGGTCATGAGTAACGTAGATAAATGTTGTCTGAAGTCTGTGATGGAGTTTACCGATTTCCGTTCTCATCTGAACTCTGAGTTTTGCGTCAAGGTTTGAGAGCGGTTCGTCCATAAGGAACACTTTAGGTTCACGAACGATAGCACGGCCGAGGGCAACCCTTTGTCTTTGTCCGCCCGACAAAGCCTTAGGCTTTCTGTCGAGAAGATGTTCTATATCAAGAATTTTAGCAGCTTCGGTAACACGTTTGTTGATTTCTTCCTTCGGAACTTTTCTGAGTTTCAGTGCAAAAGCCATGTTTTCAAAAACAGTCATATGCGGATAAAGAGCATAGTTCTGGAAAACCATTGCAATATCTCTGTCCTTAGGAGCAACATCATTAACGAGTTTGTCGTCAATGTAGAGTCCGCCTTCCGAAATTTCTTCAAGACCTGCAATCATACGAAGTGTAGTTGATTTACCGCAGCCTGAAGGTCCAACCAAAACGATAAATTCTTTATCGGCAATGTCTAAACAAAAATCCGAAACAGCCGTAACGCCGCCGGAGTATTTTTTATAAATGTGATCTAATTTTAAGCTTGACATTAATTTTAACCTCCCAATTTTATTAACATGTAAGTATTCATTTACTATTCTAATATAATACCATATTTTTAAAAATAATAAAATTAGTTATTTTCACAAAATATAGATTTAATATTTGTTAACTTTGCATAAAAGGGCGCATTATGTGTCAAAAAGGCTCGGTTTTTGCCTCGTCTGATATAAATAATGCACAATTTAACCTCTTTTTTTTGAATTTGTTTTGACATTTACGATATCCAACAAAATCATACCGCAATTTTTTGTTTATTTTGCTTAAAAAGAAGATAAAATTATAGTTTAATTTGTATATTAAAGTACATCTTTCATAGATAATGAAATTCTGTTTTTTGCTTCGTCTATATCCGTCACCTTAACTTTTACAACATCGCCGACGGAAAGAATATCGGTGGGATGCTTTACGTATTTATTGCTTATTTGAGAAATGTGCACAAGCCCGTCCTGATGAACGCCGATATCGACAAATGCGCCGAAATCTATGACGTTTCTTACCGTTCCAGTTAAAATCATTCCGGGCTTTAAGTCTTTTATGCTCATAACATTTTTTAAAAGAAGCGGTTTTTCAAAATCGTCACGAAGATCGCGGCCCGGTTTTAAAAGGGCGTCAACAATGTCATTTACCGTAATTTCGCCGATTTTATTTTCTTCGCAGAAAACCTCGGTGTTAAGCTTTTTCATTCTCAGCTTAATATCTTTTGCATTAAAATTTTTAATATCGTCCTCACTGTAGCCGAGCGTTTTAATAAGCGTTTTTGCCGCTTTGTAGGATTCGGGATGGACGCTTGTGTTGTCCAGAACTTCGTCGGCACCGGGAATACGCAGAAATCCCGCACACTGTGTATATGATTTCGGACCGAGCTTTGAAACCTTTAAAAGCTCGCTGCGTTTTTTAAAAGCACCGTTTTCGTCGCGGTAGTTTACAATGTTTTTGGCTATCGATGAATTTATGCCCGAAACGTATGACAAAAGTGCCGCTGAGGCGGTGTTTAAATCAACTCCGACACTGTTTACGCAATCCTCAACCACACCCGTAAGCGCCTCGGAAAGCTGCTTTTTATTCATATCGTGCTGATACTGTCCCACACCTATTGATGCAGGATCGATTTTAACAAATTCAACAAGCGGATCCTGTGTTCTTCTTGCGATTGAAACCGCACTTCTCTGTGTCGGGGAAAAGTCGGGGAATTCCTCCGCACCTTCTTTTGACGCCGAATACACCGACGCTCCCGCTTCGTTTACAATAAGATATGACACGTCTTTTTTCGATTCTTTTATGGTATCGGAAATAAATATTTCCGTTTCTTTTGACGCCGTTCCGTTTCCGATTGCAATTATATCGACATCATATTTTTTTATAAGATTTAAAACCGTTATTTTTGATTTTTCAATATCGTGATTTTTAAGCGTACAGAAAATCACGCCCGTATCGCAAACCTTTCCCGTACTGTCTACAACGGCAATTTTGCATCCCGTTCTGTAGCCGGGGTCAACGCCCAAAACGGTTTTTCCTTTTATCGGCGCCTGCATAAGAAGGGCATGGAGATTTTTTGAAAAAAGCTTAATCGCTCTCTCCGACGAATTTTCCGTAAGACTTGAGCGTATTTCTCTTTCCGCCGACGGGGCGATAAGCCTTTTGTACGAATCCTTTACGGTTTCAAAAAGCTCCTCATAAAAAGGCGATTCTTTATCTTTTATAACCTGACTTGCAAGATAATTGTATATCATATCTTCGTCAACCGATATTTTAACGCTTAAAAAACCTTCCTTTTCGCCTCTGTTAATTGCCAGAACCCTGTGGTCGGCAATGCTTTTTACGCTCTGCGAAAAATCGTAATACATTTCATAAACGCTTTCTTCGTCTTTTGCGGCGCTTGTGTTTATAATACCCGTTTCATACGTGCATTTTCTTATATATTTTCTGAAATCCGCATTGTCGGAAATCATTTCGGCGATTATATCGCACGCACCGTTTATTGCATCCTCTCTTGTATTCACTTCTTTTTCGGGATTTATAAATTCATCTGCTGCGTCTTTCATATCACCTTTTTTGGAATTTAAAATTATGTCCGCAAGCGGCGACAGTCCTTTTTCTTTTGCAATCATAGCTCTTGTGCGTTTTTTCTGCTTGTAAGGACGGTATAAATCCTCAAGTTCCTGCAAAAGTTTTGCATTGTCTATTGCTGATGAAAGCTCATCGGTAAGCTTTCCCTGTTCGTCAATAAGCCTTTTTATTTCGCTCCTTCGCTCGTCCAAAGAACGAAGATACAAAAGACGCTGCGAAAGCGCGCGCATATCGGCATCGTCAAGAGAACCCGTCGCTTCCTTTCTGTATCTTGAAATAAACGCTATTGTGTTTCCTTCGTCTAAAAGTTTTACTGCATTTACAACCTGATTTCTTTTAAGATTAAGCTCATCGCAAAGTGTGCTTATTATATCCATTTTATTTCTCCTTAATTTTTTCGATATCTTCTTTTGTAAGCTTTTTAACCTGTCCTTTTTCAAGCGAACCGTCTAAAAAAAGATTTCCCATTGCAATTCTTTTTAAATACAAAACCTTGCTCCCTACTGCTTCAAACATTT
>CABUQL010000075.1 GCA_902493665.1 uncultured Eubacteriales bacterium | reverse complement strand
CTTCTTCGCTGAAATCATAAACTTTGTCGCAAAAATGGCAAGTGAGCTGCGCTTTTTTATCGTTTTCAATAATATCGGTAAGCTCTTTTTCGCCGATCGAAATAAGCGCTCTTTCAACTCTTTCGCGGCTGCAATTGCAAAAATATTTTGTATCGCGCTTTTGAGTTATTTCAAATTCAAATCCTCGGAGAAGAATTTCAAGAATATTTTCGGGCAAAAGACCGTCTGAAAGCATATCTGTAACAGATGTTACAAGTTTTATGTTTTCTTCAAGAAGCGATATATCTTCTTCCGTTGCCTCGGGCATTACCTGAATTATAAATCCGCCCGCCTCTTTTACGGAATAATCGATATCGACCAGCACGCCGAGTCCCACAACGGAAGGCGTTTGCTCGGAAACTGCAAAATACTTTGTTAAATCGTCGCCGATTTCTCCCGAAACAAGCGGTGTTTTTCCGATGTACGGTTCTTTAAGTCCCATATCCTTTGTAACAACAAGATATCCGTCTTTTCCGACCGCACCGCCGACATCAAGCTTTCCTTTTGAGTTTTTCGGAAGGTCAACCAAAGGATTTGTAACATATCCCTTAACGTTTGAATTTGAATCGGAAACAGCCAAAACTCTGCCTATAGGGCCGTCGCCGACAAGCTGAAGTGTAATTGTTTCGTTTTCTGATTTAAGCATTGCGCCCATCATTGCGGACGCCGTCAGCAAGCGTCCCAATGCCGCTGTTGCAACAGGCGATGTTTTGTGCATTTTATATGCTTCGTTTACCGTATTTGTCGTAACAGCGCAAAACGCCCTTACCGCACCGTTTTTGGTAACTGCTCTGACTATATAATCCTTCATTGGTTTCCTCCGTTAAAATTTCCGAAATGCAGAGAATTGTTAAGCAGCCGATGTTAAGCATTTTTACAATTGCATAACACAATGCTTATTTTCACTGCAATATCATATGTGCCAAGCTCGGTTGAAAATATGTTTACACCCGTCTTTTTTGCGCCTTCAAGCATATCTGTGTCGGGAACAATACCGTCCGTCAAAATCACGCAGGCCACTTTTTTTCTGTAAGCAATTGCAGAAACATTTACGTTTTTCTGCGATGTTACCCAAATGTCGCCTTCTTTAAGCTTTGAAAGCGCATAACTTAAAATGTCCCCGGCATAACATCCCGTTATTTTTTTGCCGGATGCAAAATTTAAAACTTTTAAACCGAGCTTTTCTGTAAAATCATTCATTTTTTTATCCGAGTATTACTCTGTGGAATACTTTTTTACCTTTTTTAATTATTACATTGCCCTTTTCAAAATCAGCGGGGACAATCATTGTGTTAATATCGCTTATCTTTTTGTCGTCAACACTTACTCCGCCTTGTGTTATAAGTCTTCTGCCCTCGCCTTTTGAAGGAATAAGACCTGCTTTCATCATTAAATCAAGAATTAAAATCCCTTCGCCGAGTTCATCTTTTAAAAGCGTTGTTGTAGGCATATTTTCGCTTACGCCGCTGCCGCCGAATACAGATTCCGCCGTTTCTTTTGCTTTTTTAGCCTCTTCTTCACCGTGAACAAGCTTTGTAACCTCGTATGCAAGAAGTTTTTTAGCCTCGTTTATTTCCTGCCCTTCAAGCTTTTCAAGCTCTCTTATTTTATCCATCGGCACAAAAGTTATGAGTTTTAAGCACTTAATAACGTCTGCGTCGTCAACATTTCTCCAGTACTGGTAAAATTCATGCGGAGATGTTTTTTCTCTGTCGAGCCAAAGAGCGCCTTTTTGCGTTTTACCCATTTTTTTGCCTTCGCTTGTTGTAAGAAGCGTAAATGTCATTCCGTAAACCTGTTTCTGGTCTTTACGTCTGCAAAGTTCAATTCCGCCCAAAATGTTCGACCACTGGTCATCGCCGCCAAGCTCAAGCTTACAGTTGTATTCTCTGTTGAGCATTAAAAAGTCGTAACTCTGCATAAGCATATAGTTAAATTCCAAAAATGTAAGACCTTTTTCAAGTCTTTGTTTATAGCACTCTGCCGTAAGCATTTTGTTTACCGAAAAGCACGAACCTATATCACGCAGAAAATCAACGTAATTAAGATTTAAAAGCCAATCCGCGTTGTTTACCATTAACGCTTTGCCGTCTGAAAAATCAACAATTGTTGAAAGCTGCTTTTTAAAGCATTCGCAGTTGTGATTTATCATATCGAGCGTCATCATCTGGCGCATGTCGCTTCTTCCCGACGGGTCGCCTATTGTTCCCGTTCCGCCGCCTACAAGCGCAATCGGTCTGTGACCGTAATCCTGCATGTGTTTCATTACAACCATCTGCAAAAAGTGTCCTACATGCAAACTGTCTGCGGTGGGGTCAAAACCTATATAAAAAGTTACTTTTTCTTTTCCGAGAAGCTCTCTTATTTCCTCCTCGTGAGTTGTCTGCGCAATAAGCCCTCGTTCTTTTAACACGTCATAAACGTTACCCATTATTAACTTCCTTTCTCTTTGGAAAATACGTAAGCTGTATATTCATAATCCGTATAATTTTACCATTTTATCTTATAAAGTCAATATTAACATATTTAATTTGCAATTTCAAGTATTTGATTGATTATTTTGATTTTTGCCGCATCCAAAGACGCAAAATCCATATTCGGCACATAATAACTTTCAAGCTCATCGTGAATACTTTTTGCTTCTCTAATGTTTTTAAGCGCCTCGTCAAAAAGATTTTTACATATTTCGCGGTTTATATTTATTATGTCGTAAGACTTATCGCCTGCCTTTTTGTCAATTTCAAAATCAATCGTCTTTCCGTTTTTAAAACTGTGAAATTCGTTTGATACGCTAAACGCCGTTTTAAGTTTCGGAATAATAAGATGCTCGCACTTTACCGCAGGATTCATCGGGCAAAAATACATTTCGCTGTCAATTCCCCTTGCGGATGCAGCGTCTGCAACATGCGAAAGAAGATTAAATGTGTATCCTTTAAGAGAATACGTTTCGTATCCTTCAAAAAGAGTGTCAAGCCTGTTTACCATTCCGCTCGGAGAAACGGCGCTTGCAAACAGTTTTCGTTTTTTCCCCTTTTTATATGCAACGGGATATTCTCTTATTTTGCGCAGAATAACATTTTCAAAAAAAGAAAGCGCATCATATTCATCATATATTTTTTTGTATTCGTTTTCCGCAGCGTCATATATTTTTCCCGCAGCACTAAGATATCCGTATGCTCTGCTGTAGCAGTCTTTTATTAAGTCTGAGCATAACATTATTTTTTCTCTGTTTTTTAATATTCCGCTCTCGTTCCAATAATCGGAAAAATTAAGTATCGTATCTGTTGCACCCGGATTTTTCGGATCGACAATGTGCGGAGATGTTCCGTCAACAAGCGCCGTACCCAGTTCTTTTATCACAACGCCGTCAAGCGAATTGTCATCGGATGAGCAATGGATAAATTCAATATCGTACTCTTTATGTATCATTTCCTTTGCGATATCTTTCATAAACGACGATTTTCCCGTTCCGGGACCGCCTTTGATGCAGTAAATCTTTTTTGCGTCATTTTGGCTTATTAAACTGTCATAATATGAATAAAATCCGTAAGGCGTGTTTGCACCCAAATAAAAATGCCTTTCCATAATACAATGCACTCCTTCATTTTGTTTATTTTACAGTGCATTATATTATAAAAAGGCTTTTTGTGTTACTAAAAAAGTTTTTTGCCGATTATTCGGCGCATGATAACGGGTCTATCGGAGAGCCGTTTACTCTTACTTCAAAATGTACGTGAGGTCCCGTGCTTCTTCCCGTGTTTCCGAGAGCGGCTATAACATCGCCTTTTTTAACAGGTTCGCCCTTTGTAACATTTATTGAATTTAAATGTGCGTAATAAGTAACGTATCCGTTATTGTGATTGATTTTTACAAGATTTCCGTATCCGCTCGAATCCCAGCCTGCAAATTCAACAACACCGTCATCTGCGGCATAAACCGCACTTCCGACTGCGCCCGAAATGTCAACACCGCTGTGCTGTCTTGACCATCTTGTACCGAATCTTGATGTAATTGTTCCGCTGTAAGGAAGTGAAAACTGCCCCGTGCCGACGCCTGCCGGTCTTTCTTTTGTTCCTACCTTTAAAACCTGTGTTACGGGTTCTTTTTCGATATTTTCCGAAACAACCTCTTCCGAAACAACATCGCCGTTTATCTTAACTGTTTTAATAACCGTTTCTTTAATTCCGTTTTCGCCTTTTGTTTCAACTTTTTCAACGCCTTCATAAACGTTTGCGTCTTCTTTTTTTGAGGTTTCAAAAGGGATTTCGCTTTCAACAGTTTCATATTTTGCAACGCTTACTTCTATCGAAGGCGCATATGAAAAACCTGCTTCTCCAGAAATAATGCTCATTGCACCGTCGGCGGAAACAAAAAGCATTGACGGAGAATATTTTTCTTCTATTTTAACATCATTTTTAAATTCTGCCGTTTCATTTTTTTCATCTTCTATAAACTTGCTTTTATAATCATTTAAAACCTTTTCGGCTTCTTTTTCAGATTTAAGTCCTGCTGCGTCAACACCGTCAACAACTATAACAAACTGTTTTGTCATCTGCCCCGACGAAGCTTTAATATTTTCGGTTACATCTTTTTCCGATGTAATTTCATCTTTTTTAAAAACAGAAAGACTGTAAAGCGGTTCATCGTAAATTGCGTCTTCCCCGCCGAAATATGCTTTATACTGCTCGTTGATTTTTTTAACGGCGCCCTCTACATCGGATTTTGAGTATACATTTCCGATAACCTTTCCCGACAAAATAACGCTGTAGCCAAATGTATAATTTGATGCAAATGCAGTTGTGCATGCAAGCGTGAGCATAAGGCAAACCATTATATCGGCAATAAGTTTAAATTTCTTTTTCTCTTTAATTTTTGTGTATATGTTTTTAATATTCTCGTATATTTTCAAAATCACATCTCCTTTTTTGAAAAATAACTCCGTTTTTATGTATTTAGTAAAACTTAGCTATCATTTGCTCATTTATTATTGTAACAAAGGTTATTACGAAATTTGTTAATAAATTGTTACACAATTGTTAAATTTCTACGTAAATTGTTAAACTCCTTCTTTTTTTTTGAAAAAATTTTAACATTTTTTATTTTTGCACATATAATATAGCATAAGAACCGGGGAGGTAATAGTTTTGAATAATAACGAATACAATAAAGCAAATGACGCTTTAAATCGGATTTTGTCGACAAACAGCGGTCGCGAAACATCTAAAAAAATGGCAAATGCAACAAATGAAAACGTTATAAATATGATAAACAACATGGATAAAAATGAGATGATTTCAAAGCTTAATTCAATGGGACTTGGCTTTATTTCGCAAAAAATCAGAAATACAAGCAAAGAAGACCTTATAAGAATGCTCAAAAATAATCCTCAAATATTAAATAAATTAAACAATTATATTAAATAGTGTAAATGGCGTTCAGGCATTTTCGGCAACTGCCGATGCCCGTGCGTTACATAAAGTTATACGCATATCCGCCCGCAGATAATGCGAAAAAATAAATCTTATTGCGGGCAGAAAGGCTATGGGATTTTTATGGCGGCAGATAATTTAATGAACAAAGTAAACGAAATTCTAAGCGATCCCGACGCTATGGGCAAAATTTCGCAAATGCTGGGTTCGGCGCAGGGCGGTGCACCCTCCGCACCCGATGCAAATATTACGGAAAAAATAACTCAGATTGCGTCAAAAATAAACGAACCGGATCCTAAAATCAATCTTTTGTCTGCTTTAAGACCTTATATGAACCCGGCAAGAACGCAGCATATTGACAGGGCAATAAAAATGATTCAGATGACAAAAATCACCGGATTCTTTAAGGATATTTAATTTCGGAGGGGATTTGATTGGCAAGAGTATATTATGACGGTTACAACGGCAGAGAAGGAGTAATTCTTCCCATGCCGTGCCGCAGCGAATGCGAAAAAGGAAACGATTGCGGATGCGAAAAAAATGATATCTGCGAGTGCAAAAACACCGAGCAAAACGAGTGCGCACTGCAAAACGACGAATGTGCGCCCCCAAACACAAGCTGTCAAAAAAACTCATTATTCGGATCTGATTCATTTTTGCCGAGTCTTCAGCTTGACGACATAATACTTTTGGGAATTGTTCTTGTTATGCTGCACGACGGAACCGACGACAAGCTTTTGCTTGTTATAATCGGTATAGTATTTCTTTTGGGATTTGATTCTCCGGCGGTTATTTAAAATTTTTACAAAATAAAACTTACATAATATCACAAGAAAAAACATTTCAAAGAAGCCGTTTTTTATAACTTTTGCATATTGATTGCGTGCTTATTTTGGTGTATAATACGCCTAAGCGCAGATAAAAGAACTTGTGTGTCCGGCTATCCGACACCTGCAAAAGCTGAAAGGGTTTGACACTTTAAACAAACGGCATTTTTAAAAAACTATTAATTTGCTCTTTCATCTTTGGCAAAATCGGTGAAAGAGTTATTTTTTACCCAAAAAACGAAATACTAAAATTAAAACAAAATTTACATCAGGCATCAATATTT
>CABUQL010000074.1 GCA_902493665.1 uncultured Eubacteriales bacterium | reverse complement strand
ACAGCATAAAAACTAACCGTGCACTTTTAATGTTTAATGTATTATAAAGGAAACTAATCTTTTTTAATAACTTCAATACCGAGCTCCGAAAGCTGCTTTTCGTCAACAATGTCAGGTGCATTTGTCATAAGTTCCGAGGCATTTTGAACTTTCGGGAATGCAATTACATCTCTTATTGAATCGCTGCCCGAAAGAAGCATTATAAATCTGTCAAAGCCGTATGCCATCCCGCCGTGCGGAGGAGTGCCGTATTTAAACGCTTCAAGAAGGAATCCGAATCTTGCCCATGCTTGTTCTTTTGTAAAGCCCAAAACTTCAAACATTTTTTCCTGAAGGTCGGAATTGAAAATTCTTATGCTTCCGCCGCCAAGTTCAACACCGTTTAATATAATATCGTATGCCTTTGCTCTTACATTCTGAGGCTCACTGTCCAAAAGATGCAGATCTTCGTCCATAGGCGATGTGAACGGGTGATGTTTTGCAACGTATCTTTCTTCTTCCTCACTGTATTCAAGGAGCGGAAATTCCGTTACCCACAAAAGGTTGAATTTGTTTTTGTCAATAAGACCGTGCTGCTTTGCGATTTCGCATCTTAATGCGCCCAAACTGTCAAATACAACACTGTCTTTGTCGGCAACAATAAATATAACGTCGCCTTTTTCGCAGTTTGTAAGTTCAACTATTTTTCCCATTTCGTCATCTGAAAGGAATTTTGCAATCGGCGACGCAATGCCGTCGTCGTTATACCTTATCCAAGCAAGACCTTTTGCTTTGTATGTTTTAACAAATTCGCCGAGTGCGTCTATATTTTTTCTCGAAATGTCTTTTCCGAGACCCTTCGCATTAATTGCTCTTACGCTTCCGCCGTTTTTGGCTGCGTCGGCAAACACTTTAAACCCGCTGTCTTTAACAGCGTCTGTTATGTTGCAGATTTCAAGACCGAATCTTGTGTCGGGCTTGTCGCTTCCGAAACGCTCCATTGCCTCTTTGTAAGGCATACGCAAAAACGGTGTTTTAACCTCAACGCCCAAAATTTCTTTGAAAACTCTTGCAATAAACTTTTCGTTTACGCTTATTACATCGTCGATATCAACAAATGACATTTCAATATCTATCTGTGTAAATTCAGGCTGTCTGTCGGCTCTTAAATCTTCATCCCTGAAGCAGCGCACAATCTGAAAATATCTGTCCATTCCGGAAAGCATTAAAAGCTGCTTGTAAAGCTGCGGCGACTGCGGAAGCGCATAGAAACTTCCGGGGTGCACACGGCTGGGAACAAGGTAATCTCTTGCGCCTTCGGGAGTTGACTTTGTAAGCATCGGAGTTTCTATTTCAAGGAAATTGTTTTCGTCAAAATAATCTCTTGCTATTTTTGCAACCCTGTGTCTTAAAATGAGCTTTCTCTGCATATCGGGACGTCTTAAATCAAGATATCTGTGTTTAAGTCTTAATTCTTCTTTAACGTCACTGTTTTCCACTATATAAAACGGCGGTGTCTGCGCCTTATTTAAAATGCGCAGTTCCTTTACGCAAACTTCAATGTCGCCCGTTTTCATATTTTTGTTAACCGAGCTTCTTTTTCCGACAGTTCCAACCGCCGCAAGCACGTATTCGCTTCTTACGGAAGCGGCTTTTTTTGCAAGCTCTTTGTCTTCGCCGTCAAAATAAAGCTGGATTATTCCCGAAATATCGCGCAGATTTATAAAAATAAGTCCGCCAAGATCCCTTACGGAATCCGCAAATCCCATAAGAACAACTTCTTTTCCCACATCGTCGCTTGTAAGATTTGCGCATCTGTGAGTTCTTTTAAGTCCTTTTATACTTTCAAAACCTTCCATTTTTTTCTCCTTTGAGTTATTTTAAAATAACGCTTTTTATAGCATCTTTCGTAAGACTGATCTCGCTTGTTTCGCCGTTTTCCATGTTTTTAACCGCAATTTTTCCCGACTTGATTTCACTGTCGCCTATAACCATTGTGTATTTTGCGCCTATTTTGTCGGCATATTTCATCTGAGCTTTAACGCTTCGTGCCGCATGGTCGCATTCGGCTTTTACATCGTCGCCCCTGAGCTCATAAACAAGACCCTGTGAAAACATAAGCGCTTCCTTGCCGATTGAAGCAATGTAAATATCGGGCTTATCATTGTCGGGCACTGTTATTCCCTGTTCCTCCATTGTGAGGATAAGTCTTTCAAGACCGAGCGCAAAGCCGCTTGCGGGCGTGCTTTTGTATCCGAGCTCCTCTACAAGTCCGTCATATCTTCCGCCGCCGCATATTGTGTTGTTTGAGTTTTTGTTGTCGGCAATAATTTCAAATACCGTTTTTGTATAATAGTCAAGACCCCTTACAATGTACGGGTCGATTGAATACGGAATTTTCATTGCTTCAAGAAGTTTTTTAACTTCTTCAAAATGCTCTCTGCACTCATCGCAAATGCAATCTAAAAGAACAGGTGCACCTTTTACGATTTCCTTGCACACACTTGATTTGCAATCCATAATTCGCATCGGATTTTTGTTAAAACGTGTTTTGCAGGTATCGCAAAGCTTGTCGTAATTCGGTAAAAGATACGCTTTAAGGTTTTCGTTGTATTCCTTTCTGCATTTGGGACAGCCTATACTGTTTATGTTAAGCTTTAAGTTTTTAAGACCGAGTCTTTTGTAAAGAAGCATTGCAAGGCTCATAAGCTCTGCGTCAACACTCGGCTCGCCGCTTCCCAAAACCTCGGCTCCGAACTGATTAAACTCACGGTAGCGTCCCGCCTGATTTTTCTCATAGCGGTAACATCTTATAATGTAAAAAAGCTTTGACGGCTGGGGAGTATTGAAAAGTCCGTTTTCAATATAACTTCTTGCCGTGCTTGCCGTTCCCTCCGGACGCAGCGTTATGCTTCTTTGGCCTTTATCGTTAAATGTATACATTTCTTTTTCGACAACATCGGTTGTATCGCCGACGCCTCTTTCAAAAAGCTCCGTGTGTTCAAACACCGGCGTGCGTATTTCTTTAAAATTAAATTCGCTGCAAATTTTGCGCACTTCATCTTCAATGTATTGCCAAAGATACGTTTTATCGGGCAATACGTCGTTTGTTCCCTTAGGCGCTTGTGTCAGCATTATATCACTTCCTTATATTTGATACCAATTTATATTATACGTCAAATATGCACATTTTGTCAATCTTAAATAGATATTCATTTTTATAAAATTTATTATCAATATTTTTTGCATTTTTATTAATATCTATTGCATATTTTTTCAAAAATGTGTATAATTAATATAATAAACATAATTTAAAAACGGAGATTTTTATGAAAACAATCGGAATTTTTTCAAATTCAAGAAAAGACGTTGACCATCTCGGCGCAAAAAAGGTTTATGAAATGATAAAAGGCACTCACAGGGTAATCTGCGAACAGGATATAGGCATAAAAGGAATCGAAACCGTATCAAAAGAAGATTTTTGCAGATTTGCGCAGGCGGTAATAGTTCTGGGAGGCGACGGAACGATTTTAAACGTCGCAAGAGCAGTGTGCAAAAAAAGTATTCCCATACTCGGAATAAATATGGGAAATTTAGGTTTTTTGGCCGAGATAGACAAAAGCAATCTTGAAATGAGCATACAAAGCTTTTTAAAAGGACAGTACACGCTTGAAAAAAGAAGTATGCTTTTTGCAAGCGTTGAGCGTGACGGAGAAATTATAGGAAAATGCAATGCTTTAAACGACATAGTTATTTCGTGCGCAAGATACAAAAGAATGATAGAACTTGACATTTTTATAGATAATATAAAAGTTGACAGTTACTGGGCAGACGGTGTTATCGCCTCAACGCCCACAGGTTCTACCGCATATTCGTTATCTGCCGGAGGCCCTATCGTAGACCCCGGTCTTGCCGCAATGATGGTTACTCCCATTTGTCCGCACACACTTTCAAGCCGTTCTATTGTAATGCCTTCAAAAAAGCAGCTTAAAATACTCGTTAAAGGCAAGGCAAAAAGAGGCTCAATCCTAACCATAGACGGTCAGGAAGGTTTTGACATAAATTACGGCGACATTGTAAAAATTTCCGAATCAAGATATAAAGTTACATTTATAAAAATCAAAAACAACAGTTTTTATACAGTTCTTAAAAAGAAAATGAGCGAAAGGGGACGGGTAAATGAATAAAGCCGAACGACAGAAATTAATTTACAAAATAATAGACGAAAACACGGTATCCACACAGGAAGAGCTTGTAAGACTTTTAAACGAACAAGGCGCAAACGTAACGCAGGCAACAATGTCGAGAGATTTCAAAAAAATGCGCATTACAAAAGTTATGCTCACCGACGGCACGTATAAATACACTGTTCCCAAAGCTGAAGAAATATCTGTTTCAAACAAGCTGAGCACAATGCTTTCGCAGTGCATACACACAGTTGATTTTGCAATGAATATCGTTGTTGTAAAATCGCTTTCGGGAACTGCAAACGCCGCAGCGGCGGCAATAGATTCGCTCCACTTAAACGACGTTGTGGGAACAATTGCGGGCGACGACACGCTTATGATTGTTGCACGAAGCGAAAGAAGTGCGCATGCATTATGCGACATTTTAAAAAGCTATATTTCGCACTGATAAATAACCGCAAAAAATCTTCTTTACTTTAAAAGGAGGAAAACAAATGCTTAAGTTTTTGTCAATTGAAAACATTGCCGTCATTGAAAAGTGCACAATTGATTTCGGCATGGGATTTCAGGTTATGACCGGCGAAACGGGAGCCGGAAAATCAATAATTATAAATTCCCTGAATCTTTTGCGCGGCGAGAGAGCGTCAAAACAAATTATAAGAAACAACGAAAACCTTGCAAGAGTACAGGGCGTTTTTGACGCCGACAAAAAAATATGCGATGAAATAGAAAAAGAAGCAGGAATTAAAATAGAAGATGATGAAATTATTGTTTTAAGAGAGCTTACATCGGACGGAAAAAACAGCGTGCGCATAAACGGTCAGCCGGTAACGCTTTCGTGCTTAAAACAAATCGGGCATCTTTTTGCCGACATTTACGGTCAGCATGACGGAACAGGACTTTTAAACGCAAAAACCCACATTTCTTATCTTGACGCTTACGGAAAAGAAAAAATATACCCCGTTCTTTTAAAATACCGTGAAACTTATGATGAATACCAAAGCATTTTTAAAAAAATAAATGAGCTTAAAATAAGCGAACAGGAAAAATCGAGAAAACTCGATATGCTTACATATCAGATTGAAGAAATTGAGGTTGCCGACCTTAAAGAAAACGAGGAAGAAGAGCTTAACGATAAGCGTCTTTTGCTTGCAAACGCTCAAAAAATCGCCGAAAATTCAAGCGAGGCTTTTTCGCTTTTATATGACGGAAACGGCGAAACCGATTCGGCATACGACCTTATCTGGAGTGCGGTTAAAAAGCTTGAACAAATAAAAGAGTTCGACAAAAAAACAGATGAAATATGCAGTGCGCTTACAGATGCGGCATACGTCATTTCAGATTCGGCGCACGAGTTAAGACACAATTTCGATTCAATGAAATTTGACCCGTATGAGCTTTCAAACGTTGAAGAACGTCTTGATAAAATTTTCTCGCTTAAAAGAAAATACGGCGATACAATAAAAGACATTCTCGATTATCTTGCAAAAATAAAAGAAGAGCTTTCGCAGATAGAAAAAAGCGAGGATTACATAAACGAACTCTCCGGAAAAGCAGACAAGCTTGAAATTCAAAAGATGGAATTATCGGCAAAGCTTACTCTTTTAAGAAAAGAATACGCGAAAAAACTTTCAAAGGCGGTTTTAAAAGAGCTTTCGGAGCTGAATATGAAAAAGACCGAATTTGAAATTTCCATAAACGAAACGGATTACACAAAAAACGGCAAAGACAGTGTTGAATTTATGATTTCGCCAAATGCGGGCGAAAAGCTTACTCCCCTTGCAAAATCGGCATCGGGCGGTGAGCTTTCAAGAATAATGCTTGCAATTAAAACCGTTCTTTCGTCGGACGACAGAACTCTTATCTTTGACGAAGCCGATTCGGGAGTCAGCGGACTTACGGCGCAAAGAATTGCCCAAAAGCTATACAAACTCAGCAAAAAAGCGCAGGTAATATGCATAACGCACCTTCCGCAGATTGCGTCTTTCGCCGACAACCATTATTTTATAAGCAAATCAACCGAAGGCGGCAGAGCAAAAACATCTATAACAAAGCTTGACGAAAACGGACACATAAAAGAAACGGCAAGGCTTTTGTCGGGCGAAAAAATCAGCGATGTAACAATAGAAAACGCAAAAGAGCTTATTAAAACGGCGGACGAAATAAAAAAATCTGATGTATAAAAACAAAAATCTCTTATCATTTTTCCCCTGCTTATAAGAGATATTTCATTACCGATTGTGCCGTTGCAGGGCGGCGGAACGGAGATTTTTATGACTTCTTCAAGACGCGATAAAATAAATTATTATCTCGACATTGCACAGGCAGTTTCAAAAAGAGGGACATGCCTTCGCAGAAACTACGGAAGTATTATCGTTAAAAATGACGAAATAATATCAACGGGTTATACAGGAGCGCCCAGACA
>CABUQL010000073.1 GCA_902493665.1 uncultured Eubacteriales bacterium | reverse complement strand
AAATAAAATCAAAAGTTGAAATCACAGATACAACAACAGGCGAAAAGCTTAACGGTGTATGGACAAAATGCGCCGGTGATACTGAGTATCACTTTAAGTATGATGAATTTGCTGACAAAGAAACATACGAAATTAATATTCCCGATACAATCAAAGCTAAAAAGGGCGACACACTCGCCCAGACATATACACATACTTTTACGGCAAAAACCGGTGATGTGATTTATCCTTCAAACGACGCATGCATCACAAATGACAGTGTAAATCACGGAAGCGAAAATGTTATTAACCTTTCAAAAGGCGAATCAATCGGATATTTTGATTTTGACTTGTCAAGCTCTTCCAAATTAAAAGAAGCAGGCGAACTTCGTTTAAACGTTGAAAACGATGCAAATCAGAAGCTTGATATTTATGCACTTTCCGATGCAAACTGGAACGAGGGCACAATAACAGGCAAAAACGCCCCGGCAATAAACTCCGATTTTTCAATCGACACATCAAAGGCACAGAAAATTGCAACGTTAAATACAGGAAGCGCAGGACTTTACAAAGTTGATATTTCAGAATTTATTTCGTCATTTAAAGGCAGCAGAGTAACATTTATTGTTGATTCACAGTTAGCTGCCGGCGGAAAAGGCTTGCAGTTAAACTTTGACGATATGTCAAATATTGTTGCCCAAGCCCCCGGTCTTGACGATTCGGATTTAAGAAAACAATCAAACGTGAGCAGCGAATGGCATTATAAATTCGGCGGAAGCGGAAACAGTATAACGCTTACAAGCGATGAAGACCATACAACAGGAAGCGGAAAATCAATTCTTGTAGGACGTAAACAGGCATACAGCAGAATTAAATTCTACAACACCTTCGGACCAAACGAACTTACAAGTGCCGATGTCGGCAAAACATACAGAATTTCGTTCTGGGCAAAACCTGCAAAAGATATGACAGTTCAGGCAGGTATTATGTCGCCGTACAATCCTGATTCCACCATGTCATCATCGCCGTATTACAAATACGACACAAACCTCTACGGCACATACAAAGACCAATTTGCAAAAGCCGGCGAGTGGACAAAGGTAAGCTTTGATTACACAATATCGCAGGGAAACATTGACGGTCACATCGGAATGCTCACAATTCAGACAAACTATACAGCCGGCGATATGTATATTGACGATATTGAAGTTGAATCTCTTTCAAAAGGCGCAGTTATTACATCAAAAGAAGGAAGAAATGTTAGCGAGGGCAAGATTAAACCGTCACTTGTAATTAAAAACTTTGAGCTCGACCCGACAAAACCTGTAAGAATAGAAAAAGCTCAGTATTCAACTCTTGCAGAGGCAATTGCGGCAGTGCCCACAGACGGAACACCTACAACAATCATACTTGATGATGATGTTTCAATAACTTCAAAGCTTACAATAAAAGCAAATCAAAATATTGTATTTGACTTAAACGGAAAAACAGTAACTGTTGAAAACTCGGTAGGAAAAACAAATCCTGCTATAGATGTGGCAGGAACTGCATCATTTGAAAACGGAAAAATTTATGATCAGAGACTATCATCAGAAGGTTACGACCATTATGCAATCCGTGTTGTAAACGGCGGAGATGTTTCCGCACTTGACGGTCTTGAAGTTGAAACGCTTCAGGATTCGGGGGCTTTCAGCGTCGGATCAAGCAACAGCGATGTTTGCTACCTTACAATTTATCCGGGAGTAAAAATTAAAGTTGCTCATTACAATGCAATATATAATTGGCCGAAGGGTGTTACAAAAATATACGGCGGAGAAATTATCAGTACAGACAACAGCCAGTATAAGCGTATTATGAGAATTGCCGGTACATTTGAAGTATACGGCGGAACTTTTATTAACGAAAATGCAAAAAATGTTTCATTAAGCAAAGTTTACGGCGGAGCTTACACATCGGGTAAATTCTATGGCGGTACGTTTACCACGACATCACCGAATCTTACACCGGCATCAAGCGACCTTACAACAATTGACAACGGCGACGGCACATATTCAATCGTTGACAAAACATATGCTCATCTTTCGGACATCAAATCAAAAACTTATACAAGCGAAGACTCAACAAAGGTTATCCGCTTTGTAGCGCCTATTGATTCGCTTGAATATAAAATGGTTGGATTTATCCTTGTGAATTCCGAAAATCAGGCTACAATCGACACATCGTATGACTGGAACACCAATACAAAAATCGTTTACACAGACATATCCGTTGTTGACGGCGACAAAACAACATCGTTTAATCTTTCGGATTTTAACGGAAGCCCGAGTTATATGTTTACAACGGCAATCGGAAATGTTCCGACAGACAGCGCGGTTTCAATTAAAGCTTTTGCAATCAAAACAGACGGAAGCATAGTATTCGGAAGACTTGTAGGACCTGTTAAATAATTGAAGAAAGGATTGATAAATAATGAAAAAAGCATATACACCGCCGAAGGCTGAAATTTCAGAGCTTATGCCTGAAAGTGCAATAACGGTTTCAGGTGTTAACAACCTTACTTCAGCTGGAAGCAAAACTTTCGGTAAAGAATATGATTTAAACTGGCTGGAAAAAAACTAAGCCGCTAAAATAGTTTTAGACACAAAAAACGCAGCAAAATATTTTATTTTGCTGCGTTTTTATTTTTATATTGTGCTTTTATTGTTTTGCTCTTTCCTTTTCTTTTTCAAGGCTCGCCTCTTTTAAAATTCTGCCCTCTCTCAAAAGCTTTTTAAGATTATCTTTGTCGTCGTTTTTTAAAGCCTCGGCATACTCTTTTAATTTGCCGATTATATTTAAAACCTCAAACAAAAGCGGCTCTTTATTCATAAGAAAAAGGTCTGTCCACATATCTTCATTTAACTTTGCAACACGCGTCAAATCAAGAAAACTTCCTGCCGAAAATCCTCTTTCCTTTAAAAGGAGCGGACTTTTAACGTATGCATTTGAAACGACGTGCGCAAGCTGAGATGTATAAGCAATAATCTCATCGTGCTCTTTTGCGCTTGATGTTACAACACTTTTAAAGTTCATTTCACACGCAAGGTTTTTAACGGTTTCAAGCTTATCAGAAGGTGTATTTCCGGTCGGCGTTATTATAAAATATGCATTGTCAAAAAGGTTGTCAAGCGCATATTCATATCCCGAAAATTCACGCCCTGCCATAGGGTGTGTTCCTATAAAGACAGCGCCCGTTTCCGCCAAGGCTTTTTCCGCTTTTGAAACAATCTTTTCTTTAATGCCGCATACATCGCACACAATTTTTCCGTCACCGAAAATTTGGGCGTTTTCTTCTATATATTTAATTGTCTGCACCGGATGGAGGCACACAAAAGTTATATCACTCTCCCCTATCACTTTTTTTGTTGCCACACCGTCTATATCTTTAAGCGCCATATCGATTACGGTGTCATTTGTGTCGAAACCGTAAACGGAATGATTTGTATTTTTCTTAATTGTTTTCGCCAAACTTCCGCCTATAAGTCCGAGCCCGATTATGCTTATTTTCATTTTTTCCACCTTAAATATTTAAGATTTTTACACTATTTTGTTTTCAAATTCCGTTGCAAGCTTTTTAACAACCGTTGCAACCTCGTCAAACTGCGCCGGTGTAATTGACTGGTCGCCGTCGCAAAGTGCATGCTGAGGATCGTTATGAACTTCTATCATAAGTCCGTCGGCACCTGCTGCAACCGCTGCTTTTGCCATCGGCAAAACAAGACTTGAAATTCCCGTTGCATGGCTGGGGTCAACAATAACAGGAAGGTGTGTTTTTTCTTTAAGAAGCGGAATTGCCGAGATATCAAGAGTATTTCTTGTTGCCGTTTCAAATGTTCTTATTCCTCTTTCGCAAAGTATAACGTTTTCGTTTCCGCCTGCCAAAATGTATTCTGCGCTCATCAAAAGCTCTTCAATTGTGTTTGCAAGACCTCGTTTTAACAAAATAGGTTTCTTGATTTTTCCGAGTTCTTTAAGCATTTCAAAGTTTTGCATATTTCGTGCGCCGACCTGAACAACATCAACATCATCAAACAAGTCAAGATGATTTACATTCATAAGCTCTGTAACAATCGGAAGTCCCGTTTCTTTTTTTGCAAGAGATAAAAGTCTTAATCCCTCATCGTGAAGTCCCTGGAACGAGTAAGGCGATGTTCTCGGCTTGAATGCGCCGCCGCGAAGGAATTTTGCTCCGCTTTTTTTAACGTCCTTTGCAATTGATGTAAGCTGCTCTTCGCTTTCAACCGAGCAGGGACCTGCTATCATCGAAAAGTATCCTGCACCGATTTTGCTTCCGGATACGTCAATGCATATATCTTCGGGGTGGAATTTTCTGTTTGCTGCCTTGTAAGGCTCCGAAATTCTTTTAACCGTTTCAACTATATCGTAAGCAAGAAAGTTTTTAATGTCAACCTTTGACGTGTCGCCGATAAGTCCGATAACTGTTTTGTACTCGCCGTCAAATTCCGTAATTTTAATGCCGAGGTCCTCTATTTTTCCGATTAATTTATCTACCTTTTCACGCGGCGGATTTTGTTTAAGAATAATTATCATTTTAAATCTTCCTCTCTTGTTTTTTATTTAATGATGTTGTTTTTTTATATCAAAAAACCGATAACTTTTAGCGCCGTGCACTGCGCTAAGGTTATCGGTTCATTATTTTTAAAGGTTTTCGATAATCTTTACAGCAGCACAAAATGACTTGCGATAAAATAATATCCCAAGAACATAAAGAAGAAAAAGTAAAAATTCTGTGCTTTAAGTGCTGTCATTATCTTTTTTCCTTTCCAAAGCCATAGCCCTTTAAACCATTGCTTTTAGTTTAAATACATTTTTTTAAGCTTTTCAAGCGTTTTTCTCTCAAGCCTTGAAACATACATCTGCGAAACATTCCAGCTTTGTGCGATTTCGCGCTGCGTTTTGTTTCTGTAATAACGAAGTATAATAAGCCTTCGTTCTTCTTTTGTAAGCTTTTTTAAGCCCGAGTATATAAAATCTTTATTTTCAACAACCAAAAAGTCGTCATTGTCATAACCTATAATTTGTCCGAGTGCCGGAGCCTCTTCGTCGTAAATCGGTTTATCGAGCGAAAACACATTTACAACGCTTTCAAACACCATTGCGTCGGAAACATCTTTTTTCGGAAGCTTTAAAACCTCCGATATTTCATCGATTGTAGGAACGTATCCGTCATACTGCATTCTTGAAAGACGGATTCTGTTTGCCTTCTGAAATACATCGTAAAGTTTTCTCGGAAGCCTTATAACAAATCCCTTATCTCTGAAATAGCGCCTTATTTCACCCATAATGGTCGGAACGGCATATGTTGAAAATTTAACGCCGACATTTGCATCAAACCTCTGAGCAGCCATTATAAGACCGTAACACCCCACCTGGTACAAATCGTCGTAATCAATTCCTTTGTTGACATATTTTTTTGCAACATATTCAACAAGATAAATATATTTTTCAACAATTTTGTTACGCAAGGTTATATCCTGCGTTTTTTTATAATCTTCAAAAAGCTTTTTTTCTTCCGCTGTCATAGCATTTCTCCCAAGCCTTCGGTTTGCTGAAAAAAGTAAAACCAAGTCAAACGGCAAAACCCAAGTTATATGTCCGATATGAAAAAAACTCTTTGTGATTGTGCATTATAGCACACATCTTGCATCTTGTCAAGCATTTTTTCAGCAATCTTCATTTTTTTCTTCCTTTTCCGTATCTATAAACATAATCACAAAGCATACAATGAGCGGCACTGCCGCAAAAAGCACACTCTTTACACCGTATATGCCGGTAATAACCGCACCGAGCACCGCACCCAATATAAAAATTAATATAACTTCAAAAAACTGTATACTTTTTTGAACATGAAATTTATCCTTTGTTTTTACTGCTTTAAAAAGCGATTCCGTTGCGGTTCTTAAATTTCCCGTACACATTGTTGTTGCAAGGCGGTGCCCGTTCATTTTTTTAAACGTCTGAACCTGAAGCGCACAAACAAACGAAACAAGCGTATTTGAAACTATGTCGGATTTTATAAATGCAACCGACAAAACCACCGCCGTTTCGATAAGAACTATTATCTGACGCCAATGTATATAGTCGTTATGCTCTTTAAATCTGTCTCTTATTATTTCGGAAATTGCTATTCCGAAACCGAAAGTAATTATCGAAACAAGGTAAAACAAAGCTTTTTTATAGTTTTGCTCAGCCATATTTATTCCGAAAAGAACGATGTTGCCCGTCTGCGCATTTGCAAAAACCGAGCCTCTTGCAAGATATGTGTATGCATCGAGATATCCGCCGACAGCGGTAAGCAAGCTTCCGATAAGATAGCTTTCCGACATCTGTCCGTTTAATTTCATCATTTTTCTCCTTTTTACTTTTTTAAGTGTATAAAGCGACAAAAAAGTCTGTATCTGAGTATGATATATTTTGAAATATTGTAACATATCCTTAAATTAAAATCAACACAAGTACATACAAATTTTACAAAATGCCCAAAACATATCATTTTAACGACATTTTTATTTGATATTTTTACATCTTTCTGCTATAATAGAAAAAATAATTCAAAAAAGGAGGAATGCAAATGCTTACACTTTTAAAAAACGGATTTGTGATAAATGTTTTTACGGGAGAAATTGAAAAAACAAATGTGCTTATATCGGACGATAAAA
>CABUQL010000072.1 GCA_902493665.1 uncultured Eubacteriales bacterium | reverse complement strand
GAAGCTGGGCGCGCTGATCGGCCGCCGCGGCGAAACGCTGGACGCCCTTCAGTATCTGACCAGCCTTGTCGTGAACAAAGAGCAGTCTGGTTACACGCGTGTTGTGATCGACGCCGAGAATTACAGAGCGAAAAGAGAAAAAACTCTGGACAAACCTCGGTGAGGGCGAAAAAATTACGGTCAGAACATGTGAAAACCAGGTTGACGAGGCAATGTATATTTCCGGGGAAATAGAAAAACTTGTTTCGGAGGGAAAATACACATATAAAGATTTTGCGATTTTATACCGCACAAACGCACAGACACGTGCGCTTGAAGATAACCTTTCGTGCCCTTACAGAGTCCTTGCGGGATTAAGGTTTTACGATACAAAGGAAATAAAAGATATTCTTTCGTATTTGAGAGTTGTTTTTAATCCGCATGACGATATAAATTTAAAGAGAATCATAAATGTCCCCAAGCGCGGAATAGGCGATACAACAGTGGAAAAAATATCCGCTCTTGCCTCGGCGTCGGGAAAAAGCATGTATGAAATAATCACGGACGAAAAATATCTTGAAACAATAGGCAGAGCTTCTGCGAAAATAGCTTCGTTTACAGAAATACTGAGTTCTCTTATAGACGATTCGCAGAGTATGCCGATACCCGATTTTATAGACAGTGTTTATGAAAGAACGGGTTATACCGAGTCGCTTATTTTGGAAAACACATCGGAAGCAAGGGGCAGAATCGAAAATCTTGAAGAATTTAAATCAAAAGCATACGAATATATGACAAATGTTGATGAGCCTACA
Organism: uncultured Eubacteriales bacterium; assembly: GCA_902493665.1. Classification (GTDB taxonomy): domain Bacteria; phylum Bacillota; class Clostridia; order UMGS1810; family UMGS1810; genus SIG430. Next base: position 5,956 of record CABUQL010000072.1, on the reverse strand, counting down.
TTTGAAGGATTTTTGGATAATATATCGCTTGTGTCGGACGTCGATAATTACGATGACGAGCAGGACGCAGTTGTTCTTATGACGCTCCACAGTGCAAAAGGACTTGAATTTCCCGTTGTGTTTATGTGCGGTCTTGAAAAAGGACTTTTCCCAAGCTATCAGTCGGAGGGCGAGCTTGATAAGCTTGAAGAAGAGAGAAGACTATGCTATGTCGGCATAACACGAGCAAAAGAAAAACTTTACATTACATATGCGCTTGAAAGAATTATGTACGGCAAAACCGAAAGCAAAGTTGTTTCCGAGTTTGTCGGCGAAATTCCGGAACCGCTTTTAAACAGAATCGATACAATTGTAAGAAAATACAATATCGGCAGCAATCCGTCGTACTCATACGGAATGAGTTATGATTCGGGCGACAAGCCGAAGAAATTCGATATAAACGCAATAATAGACAAAAGCACATACAGGGCAAGCCGGGCGCCCCATCTTACAGATACATATACAAAAGGTGAAAGAGTGCGTCACAAGAAATTTGGCGAAGGAATGATTATCGGCGTAAATGATAAAGGCGACGATATTCAGCTTGAAATTCTTTTTGACAACGTGGGAACAAGAACTCTTATGGCATCATTTGCAAAGCTTAAAAAGATTTAATTTTCCGGTGCTTTGGCACTGCAAAAATATATCGGACTGACTATCAATGCGGAAATAAATATAATTCGGAAAATGAATTGAAGGAAGGTTGTTTTAAAGATGAGGTTTAATTTTAATGATGAGCTGACACAAAAGCTTTACGAGGCTCTCATAATGCTTAAAACCGAAGAAGAATGTGCGCTTTTTATGGAGGATTTATGCACTATCCCCGAAATCAAAGCGCTTGCGCAGCGTCTTGAAGTTGCAAAGTGTCTCAGAAAACGTGATGTTTACAGTGACATCGAAGAAAAAACGGGTGCTTCGAGCGCAACCATAAGCAGGGTTAATAAGTGTCTTAACTACGGTGCGGGCGGATATAAAATCATTCTTGACAGATTAGAGGAATAAAAGTGGAAAAATATCTTGATTTTGCTTATATGTATGACAGACTTACATATGATGTCGATTACAAAAAAACTGCGGATTACATAGAAAAAATATTTGAAAAATACTGTGAAAAAAAACCGTCCTTAATTGCAGATCTTGCATGCGGAACGGGTAGTATGTGCGTTGAACTTTCAAACAGAGGCTATGATATGATAGGAATTGATTTTTCCGAAAATATGCTTGATGTAGCTTCAAAAAAGAAGGCAAAAAACGACATTTTGTATCTTAATCAGGATATAACCGAATTTGAGCTTTACGGCACGGTTGACGTGATTTTGTGCCTGCTTGACAGTGTAAATCACATTACAGACAAAGACGATCTAAAAAAAATGTTTTTACTTGCGTCAAATTATCTTAATCCCGACGGAATAATTATTTTTGATATTAACACAAAACATAAATTTGAAAACGTTCTGGCAGATAATATTTTCACATACGACAGTGATGACATTTTTTATGTGTGGCAAAACGATTACAGTGCCGATGAAAAACTGTGTGATTTTTACCTTACTTTTTTTGCCGAGCAAAACGGACTTTATAAAAGAGTTGACGAGTGCCATACCGAAAGATGCTACAGCGAGGACGAAATCGAAGAAATTGTTAGCTCCTCAAAGTTTGAAGTTTTGGATAAATACGACAATATATCGTTTGATAAACCGAAGCATAACAGCGAAAGGATTTTTTACGTTGCAAGAAGCACCGATAAAAAAGAAAATATAAAGTGATTTTTACATAATTTAAAACTTTTTTTCAAAAAGATATATTTTTCGACAAAAAATGCGTTTTGGCCGGAAAATAAAGTTTAATTTTTAGAAAAAATAATTGACTTTTTAAAAGCCTTGTGGTACACTATCAATGGGTATTTTATGCTCGTAATTTTTTTAGGAGGTACTTATTTATGCAGAAAGGTACAGTAAAATGGTTTAATTCCGAAAAAGGCTATGGCTTTATTGAATGTGAAGACGGCGGAGACGTTTTTGTTCACTTTTCAGCAATTGCTATGGACGGCTACAAATCACTTGCAGAAGGTGATGCTGTAGAATTTGAAGTTATCGAAGGAAACAAAGGCCCTCAGGCTGCTAACGTAGTTAAATGCTAATTTAGCGGTTTGGAGTTTAAATATATAATATTTTAGCGGTATTTAGATATTTATAGCTCGATAATTGCAAACAAAACCCCCAATACCAATTGGGGGTTTTTGAATGTTTTAAACAAAAGTAATGGTGATTATTTAGGCACACGGGAGTCGAACCCGATATGCCCTGTAATTAAAAAATCACCATCTTTTTGAACCGTTGTCCTTGCAAGGCACCAAGCCTTGCTTCGTCCGCCGGAAACAAAAATATAATAATTTTTTTGCATACAGGGTCGGAGAGTTTAAACAGAGCGGATTTGTGTTAAAGACAAGGCAAAAACGCAGTTAATACTGCCGTATTAACGAGTATTTTAACGCAGTATTTTCGCAAATTTGCCTGTTTAAACCATATTGTGTTCGACTACCGTGTGCCTAAGGCATCGGAAGACAAAATCCAATATGGTTTACAAAGACAAATTTCTCATAAACTTTGTCAAAATGTTCGTAAATCCGCAAATTATTTATTCCGCTTTATCTTTATCTTATAAAAAATCCCGGAAAAGTTTAAAAATAAACTCTTTCGGGATTTTGTGTATTTGGTTTACAAATGTTTTATAAGCAGATAATTAAACATAAAGCTCTTTTAAAAGCTTTATTTCGTTTGCATATCCGTCAATATCGTTCGGCGTTTCAAGATAAAACGGCAAATCTCTTAAAAGGGGATGGTTTATAATTTTTGCAATGTTTTCAAGACCGATTTTTCCTTCTCCGATTTTTGCATGACGGTCTTTGTGGCTTTCAAGTCCGTACATAGAATCGTTTAAATGGATTGCTTTTAAATTCTTAAGTCCTATAATTTTGTCAAAATCTGAAAGCACTCCGTCAAGATTTTCGGAAATATCATATCCGCCGTCAAAAACATGGCATGTGTCAAGGCATACGCCCATTTTTTCCTTAAGCTCAATGCCGTCAAGTATGATTTTTAATTCTTCAAAATTTCTGCCGACTTCGCTTCCTTTTCCTGCCATTGTTTCAAGTAAAACCGTGGTTGTCTGGTTCGGCGTAAGAATTTCGTTAAGCATTGAAACAATATATTTAATTCCCGCATCGACTCCTTGCTTAACATGGCTTCCCGGATGGAAGTTATAATAATTTCCCGGGACATATTCCATTCGTTTAAGATCGTCTGCCATTGTGTTTTTTGCAAAATTTCTGAGTTTTTCGTCAGCCGCGCATGCATTTAAAGTGTACGGCGCATGCGCCAAAATCACATTTATGCCGTTTTCTTTTGAAAATTCCAAAAATAATCTGACGTCTTCTTCGTCAATGGCTTTTGCCGCACCGCCTCTGGGATTTCTCGTAAAAAACTGAAATGTGTTTGCACCGATTGCGGCGGCTTGTTTTCCCATTGCAAGAAAACCTTTTGAACTTGATAAATGACATCCTATTGTAAACATATGTATTCTCCGTTTCGTTTCGGCACTGCGGCATTAAGCCGAATATGCCTCTAATTTGTTAAATTCCTGTTTTTTCGCCTTGTCATCCTTGAAAGGCACAAAGCCTTTCTTTGTCTTTGACGGGTGAAGAACAAAACCCTTCTTACACACCGAAGTATTTAACCAAAACCGCAAGATATGAAATGTATAAAACCATTGTTGTAATTCCCTGCCATCTTGAAAACTTTGAGCGTAAAAGCGCCGGGATTAAGGCAATGCATATAACGGCAAGACAGACCGGCAAATCGAGCATATAAGTCTGCGCCGATATCGGGAGTGCTTGATGCGAAATTGCGCTGCATATTGGAAGAATAAGTGTTAAATCTATAATGTTTGCACCGATAATATTTCCCACCGAAAGTGACGACTGCTTTTTAAGGATTGCGGTAATCGTCGTTACAAGTTCGGGGAGCGATGTTCCTATCGCAACCATTGTTACGGCGATTATTCCTTCGGGAACACCCATAAGAAGTGCGATTTTTGTGCCGTTGTCAACCAATAGATTTGCACCTATTACAATTCCGGCACATCCCAAAAGAAACATAACAATGTTTTTAACAACTTCGCCCTTGCTTTTTATTTCAAGTTTTTCATCTGCAATTGACGATTTTGCGCGTTTGATGTTTTCGTAAATAAACACTATAAAAATTATTATAAGAACGGCATTTGCATACGGCGAAAGTTTTCCTGCAAGTGAAAAGACGGCAAGCGATGCAACGGACAGAATAAGCAGGATGCTTTTTGCAAGATAATTTTTGACTTTTATTGCAACCGGAAGACAAATTATCGAAATTCCCATTATAAGTCCCGAATTTGCGGTAACCGAACCGACGGCATTTCCCACTGCCATATCAATTTTTCCCTGCATTGCCGCAATAGACGACACTATCATTTCGGGAAGTGTTGTGGCAACGCTTACTATTGTTGCCCCGACAATAAACTTCGGTATTCCCGAAACTTCGGCTATCCATGACGCTGCGTCAACAAAATAATCTCCGCCTTTAATTATAAGCAAAAGACCTACTGCAAACAAAAAGTAAACCAAAAAGTATTCCATTAAAAAAATCCTTCCGTTATATGTAGTCTGCACTAAAACGTGCGAAAAAGTACAACTATCATTTTAGCAGAGTAAAGAGTACAAGTCAAATATAATTTGTAAAATTTTGCAAGGTTTTTAAATAATTTTTGCTGTTTATATAAGGATTAGTTTGTCAGCCGTTCCTTAATTTTTTTCTGTAATTTTCGGGCGATGTGCCTGTGCATTCCTTAAAAATTTTATTAAAATAAGTCACATTGTTAAATCCTGATTCAAGCGAAACGTCAATAATTTTAAGAGAAGTTGTTTCCAAAAGATTTTTTGCGTTTTCAATTCTGAGTCCGTTTAAATAAGAGTTAAAACTTACGCCCATTTGTTTTTTAAAAATTCTTCCGGCGTATTTGGGATTTGCACCGTAAATTTTTGAAAGTTTTGAAAGACTTACGGCACAGTTTGAATATTTTGACGCATAGTCCGCAAAAGTGGGGACTATCCAATGACTGTGCGAAGCGGTCGTAAAACCGTATGTTTTAAAAAGAAGAAGAACATAACTGTTTATGCTTTTTGCGATTTTAATATATTTTTCAATATCAGCTTCGGAGCATTTTTCACACGAATAAGCGCTTTTTATGTATTTTTTTGAGTCCGTCTTTGTAATGCGTGAAATCTTTTCGGCATTTTCTTTAAATTCTTTGTAATCCGTGATAATGTTTCCGACGTAAATGTTGGCGCAAACACTGCCGTTATACACAATCGGCAAAACAATTTCCGTAATTTTAAAAGGACATTTTCCGCAAAACATTTCTTTTGTGCGGATTGCTTTTTTTGTGGCAAGAGATTTGCAGGCAAAACAAAGTTTCATACCGTTTTTTGTTGATTTTGCGGCAGAACATAACTTTGCCGAATGGATTTTTTGCGATATAGGAAGATTAAACGGTTTTTGCGACGTAAATCCCGACATATCATGAATACATATGTGCGCATTTGTGTTTATGCTTACAGAATCAATAAATTCGCTGAGAGTCAAAATCATATTACCGCCTCCTTATTTAAATTATAGAACATAAATATCAAAAATTCAATACAAAAGTATCTTTTTTTAAAGAAAACTTTTTAAAAACGGTGTATAGTACAGATATAAAATAAATTACGTGCCGGCACCGGAGACTCGAACACAACATGCCTCTAATTTGTTAAATTCCCGTTTTTTCGCATTGTCAGCCTTGAAAGGCACAAAGCCTTTCTTCGTCTTTACGCAGCAAAAAACAA
>CABUQL010000071.1 GCA_902493665.1 uncultured Eubacteriales bacterium | reverse complement strand
CAGGTATGGCAAATGCCATGTTGTCAATGCCGTTTCCCGCAAACTTGCTTGAATTTATTCCTATAAGCTCGCCTTTTATGTTTAAAAGTGCACCGCCGCTGTTTCCGGGATTTATCGACGCATCTGTCTGAATAAGCTTATAAAACGAACTTTCAAGCGTTACCGATGAAGAACACACAATGCCTTTTGTGACGGTATTTCGCATAGAAAGCGAAATCGGCGTTCCGATTGCTATTGCACATCTTCCCGATTCAATTTGGGATTTATCGGCAAACGAAATTGCATTTAATCCTATTTTGTCGATTTTCACAACGGCGAGGTCGGCTTTTTCGTCCGAATACAAAACTCTGCCCGGAAGAAAGCTTCCGTCGGACAACACAACTGTAAGATTTTTAATATCTTTTACAACGTGAGCGTTTGTTATAATCCTTCCGTCGCTTTTGTAAATCACGCCGCTGCCGTGGATTGTAGGATTGTTGTACTTTATCTGTTCGCCGCTGCCGTTATAATTTCCGATTATGGCAACAACACTCGAACTCACATCCGAAACCAGCTTTGCAATTGTGTCATCCTCTGTGTATGTGATAAAAACGCTGCGTCCCACATAACATTTGCCCCCATCGCTTCGCTGACTGCTCTTACGGGGATATACGTTCTGTCGTCCGAAAGAATTGTTTTTTCATCAATGCGGACGTTGTTGACGTATACTTTAACGTCGCTCTGCGATGCGGCTGCACTGCCGAAAGAAAGGCACAACGCCAAAGGCAATGCGAAAGATTTAATGTTTTTAATTTTAATGTCAATCCCCTCCTTTGGAAAATAATGTAACCATTAATCTAATAATATCACATTTTGTTCCGCTTTGCAAGACACAAATTCAGTTTTTGTTCACAAAATTCAAATAAATCATACAAAAAAAGGCAACCCTTTCGGATTGCCTTAAGTTTGATTATTTTGTTACTGTCTTTCGCCGAACAAGAGTTTTGCAACTTCGTCAAACGATTCAACGGAAGCACCGTAGTTCATTACAACAGTATCGTATTCGTCAACGAGTGAGAATTTATACGGAGAGTTTGTTATAACAACAACAGGTTTACCCGTTGCGATAAGCGATTTAACAAATTCGTTTCCGTTTGCGTATCTTCTGAAATAGTAGTTTGTAATAACGATAACATCTGCATCGTCAATTCTTGCCATTACACGTTTACGGCTGTTTTCGTCAAAATCCATTGTTGTTTCAACCTGGCTTACATTGTCGCTGAATTTGAACATTTTTTCCCAAAGAAGCGACGGATGGCAGTTCTGATCGTTTGTAAATTTATGAAGCGGATGAACCTGTTCTATAAGAAGGACTTTATCCGATTTCTTAAGAGGAAGAATATTCTTTCTGTCACGGAGTTTTTTAACAGTTTTTTCTGCCGCTCTTTGAACAATCTGATGAACTTTGGGGTCATTGATACCCGAAGATGCATCTTTAACAGGTCTTATTGCATTATTTTCAAAAAGATTGTAATCATATTTAACAGAGAGTGTACGGCGTACTGCGTCGTTGAGTCTTTCTTCCGGAATTTCACCAGTTTTTGCCGCTTCAACAAGCTTTTCGAAGACTTCATCGAGAAGATTGCTTTCGTCACGGATAAGTATGAGGTCGGCACCGGCATTGATTGCCATAATGCAGGCTTTGTAAACCTCAAATTTTTCAACGATTCCGCCCATTGTGATATCATCTGTTGTGATAGCGCCTTTAAAGCCCATTTTGTTTTTAAGAAGATCTGTAAGGATTTTCTTTGAAAGTGTTGCCGGAAGACCCGAATCGTCAAGTGCCGGGTAAACCGTGTGTGCAGTCATCATCGAAGGAAGACCTGCGTCAATAAGAGCCTGGAACGGTTTTAAGTGTTCCTGCATTTCTTCTAAGCTTGCGTTGATAACGGGAAGTCCGCTGTGAGCGTCCTGAGATGATGCTCCTCTTCCTGGGAAGTGTTTACCGGTTGTGATAAGTCCCGCTTCCTGATATCCTTTAAGTGCGCTGAGTGCGAACTTTGTAGCCGTTTCGGGATCTTCTGCAAAGCTTCTTGCACCGATTTCGGGGTTGTCGGGATTTGTGTTTACATCAAGCACGGGAGAATGAATCCACGAAAAACCGAGCGGTGTAAGCTGACGGGCAGCTGCCCATGCACAGTCATGTGCAAGTTCTGCATCGCCTGTTGATGCAATACCCATCTGACTCGGGAAATAACGGATTCCGCCTCTGAAATAGTCTGCGCTTGAATCGCCTTCCATATCGAGCGTAATATGTAACGGAATTTTTGCTCCGCTTTCTGCTGCGCATGATTTAAGTGTATTTAAAAACTGGCAATATTCCTCGTTTGTGCAGTGAGGAACAGGGATATCAAGACAAAAGTCTTTAACTGTGCCCTTAGGCTGTCTTATAACTCTGTCAAGAAACTCTTCATTATAAGCATACGGGTCGTAAATTGCGGATTTTATTCTGAAAGTAAGACCTGTTCTTATACCTGCCGGAGTATATTTTCTTATTCTTTTTAAAATTTCCGGTGTAACAACCGTGCCGACAAATCCTATAACAAGACACTGACCGATTTTCTGCTCAAGCGTCATATTGGATATAATGCCGTCGATAAATTTCTCTTTATTCTGCATCGCCTAATCTCTCCATTCTAAAATATTACGTTACTGTTATCGTATCATATGTACTTAAAAAAGTCAATCAATTATAAAGTTTTTTTGACATTTTCTGCTTTTTTATTTTACTTTTTAAAGGTTTTGAATTCCTCAATATGACAAATTTACTTAAAATTATAAATTAAAGTAGACAAAATTATTACGTTATGGTATAATGAAATATATGCCAAAAGGCAATAATACATAACAGGAGGTAGAATTTATGAAAAAAATAGCATCACTTATTATTGCTGCTATCCTTTGTCTTTCATTTACGGCTTGTCAGAACAACGGTGCTGTAAAAAATAACGGCGAAATTACACTTGCAGCAAAAACAAGCACTATGAGTGCTCAGCTTACCGAAGAGTATGCAAAACAGTATGGATTCAAAGTTGTTTACTACGAAGATTCTCCGACAATGTATCAGGCTGTTATGAACGGAACAAACGCTGCTTGCTATGAGGACCGTTCAGTTATCGGTTGGGCTATTAAAAAAGAAGGTCTTAAACTTAAAACTGTAGGCGATATCGAAAATCCCGCATCTTACGGTTTTGCAGTTAAAAAAGGCACTAACGAAGATCTTTTGAAACTCTTTAACGCAGGTCTTGCAAACATCAAAGCAAACGGAAAATACGATGAAATCCTTAAAAAATACGGATACGGCGATAAATCGTACAAAAGCGATGCCGCAAGAATTGAAAGCGGAGTTACACCTTCAAAGAAATATATAATCTACTCCGACAACTCATTTGCACCGTTTGAATTTCTTGACACTGCAACAAACAAATACACAGGTATCGACATGGACATTTTAGCAGCAGTTGCAGAAGACCAGAAATTTGAATACGAAGTTAAAAACGAAGGTTTTGACGCATCTATGGGAGCGGTTCAGTCGGGCCAGGCGGACGGCATGATTGCAGGTATGACAATCACAGACGAAAGAAAGAAAACTTTTGATTTCTCGGAAGGTTACTTTGATGACGGACAGATTCTTGTTGTTCCGGCAGACAACCCGGCATCTTCTATTGAAGACGTTGTTAAAAAGTAATACTTTTCAAACTTTTTGAAAAAGTATTTACAGGTTGTTTTAAATACTAAATTTTTTATTCAGTACGGTACTTTGGTGCCGTACTGAAAATATTATTATCTTACAGAGAGTGAATTATGGATTTTTTACGAACAATAAATGAAGCTACCCCTCTTTTAATGGAGGGAATCAAACTTACCGTAATCGTATCGGTGCTTTCGTTGATTATTGGTATTGTAATAGGGTTTTTCACTTGCCTTATGGGCATATCAAACAGTAAAATTTTAAAAGCAATTTCAGGAATATACGTTTGGATTATAAGAGGAACGCCTATGCTCGTTCAGGCATTTATCGTATATTTCGGTGTGCCGCAGCTTGTTAAATCGTTCGGCCCGTCATTTGCAAACTTTAAAATAGACCCGTTTACCGCAGGTCTTATAACACTAAGCTTAAATGCAGGCGCTTACCTTTCGGAAATATTTAGAGGCGGTATTTCAGCCGTCAGCAAAGGACAGTCCGAAGCCGCAAGAAGCTTGGGACTTAGCAAATCTAGGACGATGATTAAAGTTGTTATCCCACAGGCGGTTAAAATTGCGATACCTTCAATGGTAAACCAGTTTATTATCACAATTAAAGATACTTCGATACTTTCGGTTATCGGTCTTGCAGACATTGTAAACAAGGCAAAAGTTTACGTCGGCGCATCGTATCAGTTTTTTGCAACTTATATGATTGTTGCAGTTTATTATCTTGTTGTAATATCATTGCTTATGATAATTTCAAAATATTTGGAGAAGAATTTAAATTATGAAAGAAAAAGTAATCATTAAAAATCTGAAAAAAAGCTTCCATTCAAACCACGTTTTGAAAGGAATTGACATAACCGTAAACGAAGGTGAGGTTGTGTGCATAATCGGTCCTTCCGGCAGCGGAAAATCAACAATGCTGCGCTGCATTAACCTTTTGGAGGTTCCTACGGAAGGCGAAGTTATTGTGGATGGATTTAAAATCACCGACAAGAAGGCAGATATAAATATGATAAGACGAAATATCGGCATGGTATTTCAGCAGTTTAATCTGTTCCCTCACCTTACGGTGCTTGAAAACATAACAATGGCTCCGGTTGACACAAAAACGCTCACGAAAGACGAAGCAAAAAAAGTTGCGATGGAGCTTCTTAAAAGCGTCGGACTTGCGGAAAAGGCAAATGCATATCCGTCAAGCCTTTCGGGCGGTCAGCAGCAGCGTGTGGCAATTGCGCGTGCGCTTGCAATGAAACCTGATATTATGCTTTTTGACGAACCCACTTCGGCACTCGACCCCGAAATGGTCGGCGAGGTTTTATCTGTTATGAAACAGCTTGCAAAAGACGGTATGACCATGATTGTTGTTACTCATGAAATGGGATTTGCAAGAGAAGTTTCCGACAGAGTGGTATTCATCGACGAGGGCGTTATTGTTGAAGAAGGCAAGCCGGAGGACATTTTCACAAATCCGCAAAACCCCAGAACAATCGACTTTTTAAACAAAGTGCTTTAAATAAATATATAGCATAAAAAAGCAGATCTTAATGATCTGCTTTTTTATGCTTCTAATTTCTTATTAATACATTCCCATTCCTGGTGCGCCGCCCATACCTGCTGCGCCTGCCGCATTGGCATTCGGGTCTTCTTTATCTGCAACAAGGCTTTCTGTTGTAAGAACCATGCTTGCAACGCTTGCCGCATTCTGAAGTGCGCTTCTTGTAACCTTTGTAGGATCAACAATACCTGCTGAAACCATATCAACATATTCTTCTGTAAGGAAGTTAAATCCGATACCGTCTTTACTGTTTTTAATCTTGTCAACGATTACAGAACCTTCAAGTCCGGCATTTTTAGCAATCTGTTTTACAGGCTCTTCCAAAGCTCTGAGCACAATCTGTGCACCTGTCTTTTCGTCGCCGGTTGTTTCTTCAATTACCTTTTCAACGGCTTTAAGTGCGTTGATGTAAGATGTTCCGCCGCCTGCTACGATACCTTCTTCAACTGCTGCTTTTGTAGCTGCCAAAGCGTCTTCAATTCTGAGTTTTTCTTCTTTCATTTCGGTTTCTGTTGCAGCACCGACTTTGATAACTGCTACGCCGCCCGAAAGTTTTGCAAGTCTTTCTTCAAGTTTTTCTTTGTCAAATTCAGATGTAGATTCTGCAATCTGCGATTTAATCTGAGCAACTCTTGCTTTAATTTCATCACTGTTTCCGTTTCCGTCAACAATAATTGTATTTTCTTTCTGAACTTTAACCTGTTTTGCAGTTCCGAGCATTTCAATTGTAGCTTCTTTAATGTCGTAACCGAGCTCTTCCGAAATAACTTCGCCGCCTGTTAAAATTGCGATATCTCTGAGCATTTCTTTTCTTCTGTCGCCGAATCCCGGAGCTTTAACGGCAATACATGTAAACGTTCCTCTGAGTTTGTTTACAATGATTGTAGCAAGCGCTTCGCCTTCAATATCTTCTGCGATAATAAGAAGCTTTTTGCCCTGCTGAACGATTTTTTCAAGAAGCGGAAGTACGTCCTGAATGTTCGAAATTTTCTTGTCTGTAATAAGTATATACGGATCGTCAAGAACTGCTTCCATCTTGTCAGTATCTGTTACCATGTAAGGTGAAATGTATCCTCTGTCAAACTGCATACCTTCAACAACTTCACTGTATGTTTCTGCAGTTTTTGATTCTTCAACTGTGATAACACCGTCGTTTGTAACCTTTTCCATTGCGTCTGCAATAAGATTACCTATTGTTTCGTTTGCAGATGATACAGATGCAACTCTCGCAATATCATCTTTGCCGCTTACTTTTTTGCTGTTTTTAACAACATAATCAACGGCTGCGTCAACTGCTTTTTTAATACCTTTTCTTACTATCATCGGATTTGCGCCTGCGGCAACATTCTTAAGACCTTCTCTTATAAGAGCCTGTGCCAAAAGTGTTGCGGTTGTTGTGCCGTCGCCTGCGATGTCGTTTGTTTTTGTTGCAACTTCTTTAACAAGCTGAGCGCCCATGTTTTCAAA
>CABUQL010000070.1 GCA_902493665.1 uncultured Eubacteriales bacterium | reverse complement strand
TCGGATAAGATACACGTGTGTTTTCAGTTACACTCTTGTCGTCAAAGTCAATTTTTCCGTCTTTGTCAAGAGTTACGTTTTCCAAAAGCGCATTGCGTTTGATTGCATTGTAGATGTCGGGTTCGGAATCTTTATCAAGATTTATAACCTTAGCATAGCAGCCGCCTTCAAAGTTAAATATTCCGTTGTCGTCCCAGCCGTGTTCATCGTCACCAATCAAAAGACGTTTCGGATCTGTTGAAAGTGTTGTTTTTCCTGTTCCCGAAAGACCGAAGAATATAGCGGTGTTTTTACCGTCCATATCTGTATTTGCCGAGCAGTGCATAGAAGCAATGCCCTTAAGCGGCAAATAGTAGTTCATCATTGAGAACATACCTTTTTTCATTTCACCGCCGTACCAAGTGTTAACAATAACCTGTTCACGGCTTGTAATGTTAAACATTACAGCTGTTTCGGAATTAAGTCCGAGTTCTTTGTAGTTTTCAACTTTAGCTTTTGAAGCATTGTAAACAACAAAGTCAGGTTCAAAGTTTTTAAGTTCTTCTTCTGTCGGCTTAATAAACATATTTGTTACAAAGTGAGCCTGCCAAGCAACCTCAACTATGAAACGAATTGCCATACGTGTGTCTTTGTTTGTACCGCAAAATGCGTCAACAACAAAAAGTCTTTTGTTTGAAAGCTCTTTTATGGCAAGTTCTTTTACTGCTTTCCAAGCTTCTTTTGAAGCAGGATGGTTGTCGTTTTTGTATACATCTGAAGTCCACCATACAGTGTCTTTTGAGTTTTCGTCTTCAACAATAAATTTGTCTTTGGGAGAACGTCCCGTGTAAACGCCTGTCATAACGTTAACTGCTCCGAGTTCGCTCACCTGTCCTTTTTCAAATCCTTCAAGACTCGGTTTTGTTTCCTCTTCGAAAAGCATTTCATAAGAAGGATTGTGTACGATTTCCGTAGTTCCGGTAATTCCGTATTTGCTTAAATCAATTACTGCCATCTTACCTCTACCTCTTTCCTTAAAAATTATACTTACCCGTAAAAACAGGTTGTTTGTGATTATATGTTTTCGGATATATAATACCCAACAAAAGCAATTATACATTACTTTTTTGAAAAAAACAATATTTGGAAGTGAATTTTTTTACACAATTATGTGTTTTTGTATAAAACATCATATTTTTTAAATTTTTCGCACTTCCATTTGTTAAAAAATTATCAATCATTTAAAATTATACCCTTAAATTCTTGTGTGAAACATTTTTCGGCACAATTGCCCCGTTTTCTTCCAAGAGAGAGCAAAGTTTCAAGTAATCAACATCTGCCGCCTTTGCAAACCATTTTAGTTTTTGGCTCCCGATGCTCTATATTCCCAGAAGTTTTTTTGCGTTTTTAAAGCAAATTAAATCCATTTCGTTTTCACTAAGATTAAGCGAGTTTAAAAGCCTAATTTCCATTGATGCCGTATGCCACGGCGAATCTGTTGCAAAAAGCATTTTTTGCGTGCCGTGTTTTTCTATAATTCTTTCCGCCGTTGATTTCGGCATCTGACAGTATCCGAACGACGTATCAAAATACAAATCAAGACCGCAAAGATATTTTATAACATCTTCTCCGCAGCTGAGTCCGCCCCAATGAGCGGCAACAACGGGAGAATCAAACCATTTCAGTGCATTTTGCATATTTTGCGGCATACAGCCGAACGGCGGTTTAAATCCGTAGTCATATCCGGCATGGAAAACCGTTATAAGACCAAGCTCGGATATTTTTTTGTAAATCGGTTTCATCATCGGATCATCAACAACAAATCCCTGATAATCGGGGTGAAACTTAACACCCAAAAGTCCTAAAGCTTTTATTCTTTCAAGTTCGTAAAGTGCATTTTTTGCCGTCGGAAATACAGAACCGAACGAAAATATATCTTTTTTATTATTAATCGATACGGCGAAGTTGTTTACGCTTTCCATTTGATGCTCGTTTGTTGCAATATTTAAAACGATGCTTGCGTCAACATTTTCTCTTTTCATCGATTCTTTAAGACCGTTTGCACTCCCGTCAGTATAATACCTTATTCCGCCCGACGCATCGGAAAGCTTGTTTATTGCCCTTTCTGCTATCTTTTCGGGGAAACAGTGAGTGTGAAAATCTATAAGCATACCATATTGCCTTCCTTCAAAATTAAAACACGCAACATTAAAACTATACCCCGTTTTCAAAGCACAAAATCAATTTTTTATATGTAAAATCAGAAAACATCGACAATCGCTTTTATAACACGTCCGACAACAAATGATTTTTCTCTTTTAAACTGCATAGGCATATGCTTTCTGTCGTAACTGTCGGGAACAAGTGTCAACGCATTATCCAAAATGTGAACTCTTCTTACATAAACCTTGTTTTCGCAAACCGCAACTCCTATCTTGCCTGCAGGAACCTGATTGCATCTTCCCACAATAACGTAGCTTTCTTTAGATATTCCCGCAGCATCCATTGCATTGTCGCAAAGCTTCATTGCAAACATTTCATCGTAAATATTCTCCTGGCCGCAACCCGGCAAATCCATATAACCCGTAATTCCGTCAACGCTTTTGTTTAATATTGCGTCCGCGTTTTCAATGGAGTATATCGGAATTTTAACGCCCTTTACAAAATTTACAAATCTGTCTTTAAACTCAGTTTCACCCAATATATAATCAATATTTACATTGAACAAATCCGCAAGATTTTTAAGATTCTGTCTTGACGGAACACTGTAATTTGTTTCGTAATTGGAAATGGTTGTTTTAGATATTCCGAGTCTGTTTGCAATATATGCCTGGGATAATCCCATTTCCTTTCTGAGAATTTTTATTCTTTCTCCGATTGTAATTTCAGTGTTCATCGCATAAGCCCCCTTTAACTGCTGTTGTTATTTCATTCTTTTTAAAAATCATTTTTATCTGTCGCCCATTTTTTTTGCGCCTTCTGTGTGTTTGCATATGCTCTTATATGCAGGTCTTAATATTCTTCCGCCCGAAATAAGCTCTTCCATTCTGTGAGCACACCAGCCCGATATCCTTGAAATCGCAAAAAGCGGTGTGAAAAGTTCTATCGGTATTTTAAGCATAAGATACACAAATCCCGAATAAAAGTCAACATTTGCGCAAACGGTTTTTTCGTCGCCCTTCACTTCATAAAATGCCTTCGGTGCAAGACGTTCAACAAGTTCGTAAAATGCGTATTCTTTATCAAGACCGCGCTCTTCGGCGAGGATTTTTGCCTTTTCTTTTAAGATTTTTGTTCTCGGATCGGATTTTGTGTAAACCGCATGGCCTATTCCGTATATAAGTCCGCTCCTGTCGCACGTTTCGCCTCTTAAAGTTTTTAAAAGATATTCATAAACCTCATCTTCGTCTGTCCAGTCGGAAATGTTGTCCATAAAATCTTTCATCATTTTTACAACTTTTGTGTTTGCTCCGCCGTGTTTCGGACCTTTAAGAGCATTTATGGCACCCGAAATTGCCGAATATGTATCTGTTCCCGAAGACGTTAAAACCCTGCATGTAAATGCACTGTTATTACCTCCGCCGTGTTCTGCCTGAAGAACGAGGGCAAGGTCTAATATTTTTGCTTCCTCTTCGGTAAATTTATTGTCGTCCCTAATCATATGAAGTATATTTTCCGCAATTGAAAATTCCTTTTTCGGCTGATGCAAAATAAGGCTTTTCCCGTCAAAATAATGCGATTTTGCACGGTAGCCGTAAGCTGCAAGAATCGGAAGCTTTGCAATAAGGCTTACAGACTGTCTTAAAACATTTGAAATATCGGTTGCATCGGCATTGTCGTCATACGAATAAAGCGTGAGCACCGAACGCGAGAGTTTGTTCATAATATCACGGCTCGGCGATTTTAAAATCATATCCTCTGCAAAGTTATGCGGAAGGTACGCTTCATCCCTTAATGCCTGTTTGTAGCGTTCAAATTCTTCGTTTGTGGGAAGGTGACCCATAAGAAGAAGGAAACTCACTTCTTCATATTTAAAACGTCCGCTTTCGCCGCAAACATCAACAAGCTCGTTTATATCATACCCTCTGAACGAAAGTTTGCCGTCATCGGGGATTTTTTCTCCTTCGCTGACAATATATCCATGAACTTCGCAGACCTTTGTAAGTCCCGCCAAAACACCTGAACCGTCAACATTTCTAAGTCCTCTTTTTACATCATATTTAAGATAGCTTTTGGGGTCTATAAAATATGTCTGCATATCCGGTTTTATATTGCCGTTTTGATTTGTGGTATTCATATTTACAATCATTCCCTTTCCTTTTAAGTATTTTAACATCTTTGACGCAAAAAAACAAGTATTTTGCAATATTTTTTTATAAAAATTGCAAAATTTCCTCAAATTAAGTCGATTTGTGCAAAAAACACTTGCAGAATGAATATTATTTTGCGTTTTTATTCATTTTTCCATAGTGATATCAGATATAATTATAAAGGTGATATTAATAATGAAAATCTCGCTTTTAAAAAAATTTGTCATATGGGTTGCATTTGTAACTTTGGTTGTTGCGGTAATTCCTTTTTTCATGGTATTCAAAAAAGGTTTTGAAAATCCGAAAGAAACATTTGAGAACACTGTAAAAGTTTATTTTGCCGACACCGATGAAGTAAAAACAATGAATCTTGAAGATTACATAATCGGTGTTGTAACGGCGGAAATGCCTGCATCTTTTAATGAGGAGGCACTTAAAGCGCAGTCGGTTGCGTCAAGAAGCTATACGCTTTCAAAAATCAAAGCAAATAAAAACCTCGGCGATACATCCGATTCCCACAAAGGCGCCGACATATGCACGGATTTTAAACACTGCCAGGCATACACGTCAAAAGAAGAAGCATACAAAAACTGGGGAAGCAACGCGCCCGGATATTACAAAAAAATCTCAAATGCAGTTTATGACACAAAAGGCGAGATTTTAACTTATAAAGGCGAAGTTATAAGTGCGGTTTTCCATTCGTCAAACAGCGGAAAAACAGAAAACTCAAAAGATATATGGGGCGGAGATTATCCGTATCTTGCAAGCGTTGAAAGCTTTGGCGAGGAAAATGCGCCCAAATACAAAACAAACGTTAAGATCTCCGTAAATGAATTTAAGCACAAATTAAAAAGCGAGTATGACGACATTACATTTGACACGCTTATAGGCGAAAGCACATATACATCAGGCGGAAGTGTTGACGAAATAAATATAGGAAACAAAAAAATCAAAGGCACGGCAATGCGCCGTATTTTTAATCTTTATTCGGCAAATTTTAAAATTGAGCAGCTCGGCGACAACATTATATTTAACGTAACGGGACACGGACACGGAGTCGGTATGAGCCAATACGGTGCAAATTATATGGCATCAATCGGAAAAACATACAAAGAAATTCTGTTAAATTATTACACGGACGTTAAAATATCGGAGTATAAAAAGCCATAATTTGTAAACAATATTTTTCACAAGATACTTTTGAGGTGAAAAATATGAAAAAAATTAATTTTGTAAACAAATGCGAAAAGAAAAAAGCGCCTGCGGAGAAAAAATTCTTTTATATTGTGCTTTCAATATGCGCCGCTGCCGTTTTGGCAGTCGGACTTGCGGGGACGCTCGGAAGAAAGAGTGACGACAACAGAAAGCACATCAATTCAAAAGAAGTTTTAAAAAGCTCGTCGGAAAGCGTTGACGAAAAAATACTTTACAATCCCGATGACCCTTCATATGATGTGATAATACCCGGCGAAAGAGAAAAGACTGACGAAAATACAAAAAATGAAATTAATGAATTAAAAGAATCGGACGAAAGCAAGCAAGATTTCAAGGCAGAAACAAATAAAAAAGAAGAAAACGGCAAAAAAGCGGAAATCGGAAAAACGGAAAAACAATCCGAAATCCCCGTAATATCTCCGCAGATCGACGAAGTTAAGAAAACAAATCCGATGCCGGAAATAACCGCGCCGCGAACAAACACCGAAGTGCCCGAAATCACTCAGATTTCATATCCCGTTTCGGGAAATATTATGAAACCCCATTCAAACAATGTTCCCGTTTTTTCAAAAACAATGAACGATTACAGAGTGCACAACGGTATAGATATTTCGTGCAAAATCGGTACGGAAGTAAAAGCGTGTGCAGACGGAGTGATTAAAGAAGCGTATCTTGACAAAAAATCCGGCAATACGGTTGTTATAGACCACAAAACTTTTCAGACAGTGTACTCAAATCTTGCCTCGCTCGACAAGGTAAAAGAGGGCGGAAACGTTAAAAGCGGCGATGTTATAGGCGTTGTGGGCGACACTGCAAAATATGAAATCGGTGACAGTGCGCATCTGCATTTTGAAGTAAAAAAAGACGGTGTGAGCATTGACCCCAAAAAAATGCTGAAAAAATAATTCTAAATAAATATCGGCAAGACGTAATATTTTGCCGGTATCTACATAAATATAAATAGTAGAAATATTCCAAAGCAAATTTTGGGAAATAATCAATATTTTAAAAAAGGGTATTGACATATGTATGTATTTATGTTATTATAATTGAGCACGATTAATTCGCCGGAGTGGCGGAACTGGCAGACGCCCAGGACTTAAAATCCTGTGGGATTAATTTCCCGTACCGGTTCGATTCCGGTCTCCGGCACCAGTTAAGTTTGTGTAAAGTTTATTAAATATCGCGGGGTGGAGCAGTCTGGTAGCTCGTCGGGCTCATAACCCGAAGGTCGTTGGTTCAAATCCGGCCCCCGCAACCACCAAGC
>CABUQL010000069.1 GCA_902493665.1 uncultured Eubacteriales bacterium | reverse complement strand
AACAAGCAGAACGGCAACGCCTCACAGGGTTAAATTTATGAATGATTATGCTGCGTCAAAAGATATCGGCAGCACATACACGGTATCTGCTTATGTAATGGTGGATACGGATTCAAAAATAAGAATGGGTACATATTCGGTAACGGGCGGAAAAAATGCAACCGCGGCGCTTGAAAGTGTTGAAACAGATGCCAAAGCAAACGAATGGACCCTTATTGAAAAAACATTTAAATATGACAGCGACGCAGCGCTTATAGGTTTTGACCAATCGCCTGGTACGGCACTGTCGGCAAATTTGTATATTGACGACATCACAATAAAAAGCGGCGGAAAAACAAGCGAGCCCACAAAAATACAGGAATCCCTTTTAAATGACGACGGATCAAGAAAAATCCCCGATACATTTAAAAAATCAAGTGATTTAAATGACCTTATTTATTATGAAAGCGATGTTACCGGCAAAACTCCCGAGCAGTTTTTGGCAGATCTTCCCGAAGGAGATAAAGTTGTAGGTTTTTCTGATCTTGAAAACGCCGCAATTATGGGGAAAAATTTCGGAACCGTTGAAAAAGTTGCGCTTACGGACGACACGTACAAAGAAGCGTACAGAATAGACGTTAAAGAACTTCCCGAATATGCTTATAAATTCCAGCTACAGCTCAAGCTTCCCGATAACACGTTTGAAATCGGCGATGTTGTTATTTGCCGTCTTACAATGAGAACGGTTGCCGGCGGTGTTCCCGAATCGAAAATGGGACAGGTTCAGTACAATATTGAAAACTTTAAAACAAGCGGAAGCCCGAAGGTTCTTATAGGCGATACAATTGCCGGCGGTGAGTGGGTTACATCTTATGCCGCAACGCAGATTGACAAGGGATTTTTGGAAAATATCCAAACAGATATCCGCTTGGGATATTATGTTCAGACTGTTGAAATTGCGGATTTTCAGATAATAAATTTTAAAAATAAAATAAAACTTTCTGATGTTCCTTCAAATACGGGATATCCCGGACAGGAAAAAGACGCCGAGTGGAGAAAAGAAGCGCTTGAAAGAATTGAAAAAATAAGAAAAGGCGATGTTAAGGTTATCGTAAAAGATGCAAACGGCAATGTTATTCCGGATGCGAAAGTTGACGTTAATATGTATGAACATACCTTTAAATGGGGTGCTGCCGTAAACGGTACAATTTACAACAGCAGCGAAAAAGGCGAAAATTACAGAAAAAATCTTGTAAAATACTTTAACAGTGCAGTGCTTGAAAACAATCATAAATGGAAAGCGCTTGACGAAAACAAAGAAGCTGCATGGAAAGATGTTAAATGGCTTAATGACAACGGACTTTCCGTAAGAGGACATACGCTTGTATGGCCCAGCTACAACAGTGATTATGCCGTTCCCCAATATGTAAGAGATGCAGTAAGCGCAAAAGACAAAGCAAAATTTGACGAATATATTAAAAATCATATCCAAAATACTTTAAAAGAGTGGAAAGGCACTCTTACCGACTGGGATTTAACAAACGAACTTGTGGGCAATACAAACTTTGTTGATGCCTTCGGCAAGACGATTTATCTTGACTGGCTTAAATGGGCAAATGAAGCAGATCCCGATACACCGATGTATTTAAGCGAAACCTCAATTATCGGAACGGATGATAAATCGCTTAACAAATATATTGATATATTAAAATATTTAAATGAAAACAATGCTCCTTATGACGGCGTGGCAATTCATGCGCATATGGCAAACCTTGTTGAGCCTATGAAATTTTATAATCAGCTTATGAAAATTATAGAAACATCCCCCGATAAGAAAATGCAGATTACCGAATTTGACGTTAGAGCCCGTGATGTTTACGCAGGTGCTGAATTTGTAAGAGATATTATAATTTTGTGCTACAGTATCGAGCAGATGGAAGGTTTCTACTGCTGGGGATTCTATGACGGTTCGCACTGGTTTAACAATGCTCCGCTCTTTGATAAGGATTGGAACTTAAAACCGTCGGGCGAGCAGTTTGAAGATCTTGTTTATAATAAGTTTATGACAAGAGAAAGCGGAACTTCCGACTCAAACGGCGAATATGCGCTCCGCGCATTTTACGGATTGTATAATGTGACAGCTTCGGCAAACGGAAAAACAAAAACCGTAAAAACCGAAATCAAAAAAGGCGCAGACAACACAATTGTTGTAACGCTTGATTAGAAATCGGCTTAGGCGCACGGGAGCCAAACACAATATGGTTTAAACTCTCCGACCCTGTATGCAAAAAATAATATTTGATGTAAAAAATATTTGAAAAAAATTAATGAGACTGTTTAAAAACACAATCCGTTTTTTAAACAGTCTCTTTTTTCATAATCATCATTTTTTAAGTTTAATCTGCTGTGTGCTTGTATTTGTTTTTCGTCGCAAGACCGCCCCTTATGTGACGTTCTGCCTTGTTTTCGTCAAGTACTTCTCTGACCTTTGCATAAAGCGCCGGATTTAAACCCTTAAGACGCTCGCTTATATCTTTATGTACGGTAGATTTAGAAATTTTAAACGTTTTAGCCGTACTTCTCACTGTTGACTTGTTTTCGATTATGTAATGCGCGAGCTCCAAAACCCGCTGTTCGATATAATCTTTCAAAAAGCCTCACCTCATAAACTTCTTTATAAGAAAATATATGACGTTATTTAGGCTTTTATGTGATATTTTTAGTTTGAGGGTTTATCCAAGCAAGTCCTACTCCAAAACAGCTTCATAAGGTTTGGCATTTTCCTTATTTCTGTATTCGTGTTTTTCGTAATAACCGATTAAATTTTTATTGTCGTCGCGGAGTGCGACCATATACACATCTTTATTTTCCTTTTCGTTATGATATGTGAAAATAATATTATTATCACTGCTTTTTTTAAACCACGAAATCACTTTATCAATCATTTCGTTTGACTTTGCGTTATGGCAATCTCTGAGGCTTTTTCCCGTCAAATCTCTGTGATAGCGTTTTACTGCCGAGGGGTTCATATAGATGATAACCGAATCGGTATCGCATACGACAATTGCGGCATTATCCCGGTCTATAATACTTTTAAATAATTTATTTAGCATTTTTTAGTCCTCCGTTTTTTTGTTTTGGTTTCCGGTGCCTTATTGCAAGTATATCATATAAAAACTAAAAACTCAAATCTTGTATACTGATACAGCTTTCGACATGCAAAATTATATTGCGTTTTAGTGCCATATCCAAATTTTGTGCGTTGAATCAGATATATCTTATATGATATACTTTTGTATATACAAAAGAAGGAGGGGCTACTGTGAGGGAGTGCATTATTTTAAACCTTAAAAAATATATATCGATTATTTTGTGTGCATCTTTGATTTTCGTGCTCTTTACGTCAAATGCAGCTTCGGGCGAAAATTTAAAATATCTGTCGGATACGGACAGGCACTGGGCGGAAGACTATATTTCAGAGCTTTTTTATATGGGAATATTAAAAGGCGACGCAGGGTTTGCAAATCCCGATAAAAACATAACAAGGGGTGAGTTTTCGGCTCTTTTGGTAAGAAGTGTTTTTGATACGGAGGGTGAAAATCCGAAAGTATATTTTGACGATGTAAAAAGAGGACATATGTTTTTTAACGAAATATCAAAAGCAAAAGAAGAGGGGCTTATAGTCGGAAAAAGCGAGAATTTTTTTGATGTTTCGGGCAGTTTGACAAGGGAAGAGGCGGTTGTTATTGTGGCACGTCTTTTTAAAGATGAAAAAGCAAAAAAAGCGTATTCTTTTACGGATATTAAAGCGGATTACGCATATAAAGACGAGCTTGAAAAGGTGTATGCGCTCGGGATTATCGAAGGCAATCCCGACGGAAGTTTTATGCCTTACAAAAATATAACGAGAAGTGAAATCTGTAAAATAATTTACGGTATTTTGGAGCTTTACGGCGAAACGGACAACGCTTCAAAAGAAGCTGCGGAAGATTATTTTTATCAAACCCGCTCCGATAATATTATCGGGCGTGAGGCTGAAAATGAAGAGTACAGACAGGAGATTGTAAATTACGCAAAAGATAACGGTTATAATGTTAAAAAAGATGTTTCAAGTGTTAAAATATCTCAGATTGAAAACGCAAAAAATATTGCCGAATACGAGTTTAACTACGATGTAAACTATTCGTATCTTTATAACGGGATTTTGCAAAAAGAAAAATCATATCTCGGCAAAACGACGGTTTCACTTTATAAAAAAAGCGGTGTTTGGTATGTTTACAATGCAAATGAAAGGATTTATTTGAACGAAAAAATTAATATGACGTGGGAGATTTATCAAAATGAGCCTTCTTACAAAACCGACGGTGTAAATGTTGTGTCGCCCGTGTGGTATGAGCTTATAAGCGATGACAGTTACAAAAAAGCGTATGAGGTTTATTCTGACAAAAATCTTACCTTAAAGCTTTGCGACAAGTCTAACGACGGGTATTTGAAATATGCGAAAAATAACGGTTATGACGTTTGGGTATCATACAGAAATGATTTTAACAAAGAAAACACGGCAAAGTTTTTAAGTGATGATAAGGCGCAGGACAAAGCAATAAAAATTCTTATCGGTTCGGTTTTAAATACAGGTGCCGACGGTGTAAATATAGATTTTGAAAATATGACAAACAAGTATGATTTTTCAAATCACGTAAGAAAGGTGAGCCTTGCCTGCCATGCGCTGGGACTCGTTGCAAGCAGTGATATCACTCGATATGAAAAAACGTCGCTTTCGTGGTCGATGTGCTATGACAGGGATTATATTTCGTCTTTTTGCGATTACGTTGCTCTTATGGCGTACGACC
Source organism: uncultured Eubacteriales bacterium (assembly GCA_902493665.1). Lineage (GTDB taxonomy): Bacteria > Bacillota > Clostridia > UMGS1810 > UMGS1810 > SIG430. The sequence continues at coordinate 1,977 of CABUQL010000069.1, read as the reverse complement.
AATACGGAGCAGGAAGCAGAGAGAGCGGAAGTGCAGCGTATCTTTGGTGGGTTGAGGACAGCATAAAGCTTACTCTTAATGAAGTGGAAAATGACAAGCTTATTTTGGGAGTGCCGTTTTATTCGAGATACTGGCAGGAAAAGGACGGCAAAGTGGTAAAAACAAGTGCGCTTTCGATGGATAATGCACAGAAAAAGGCAGATGAAAATAATGCCGAAATTAAACTTACCGCCGATTCTGGTCAGCAAGTTGCCGTGTGGAGCGACGGAGAATACGATTACAAGATTTATCTTGAGAATGCGTATTCAATTTCAAAAAAAGCCGAACTTGTAAAAAAATATTCTCTTTCGGGGATTGCATCGTGGAGAAGAGGGCTTGAAAATTTTGAAGTTTGGAATGTTATAAATGAAACAATTAATTAATATTTAATTTTTAACGAAAAGATTATTAAAAATAAATTAAAATGGAAAAATTGTGAAATTTTTATGTAAAAATTTGCCGATATTGTATATTAAACAGTGCTTCCGATAAGAAAAAACCATCGTTTTATTTTTTATGTAAACCGGTGCAAACCTGTGTATTTTTTCAGTGATTTTATGCTTCAAGGTGTGGATAAGGTATTCAAACCCCATTAAAATATGTGCAAAACTGTGGATAAATCGGTGGATATGTGGATTATTTTTAAAAATCAAATCAAAATGTGAAAAAATTATGTAAACTCAATACCAATTTGATAAAAAATATAAAAAAGATATAAAAAACAATAAATTTGTTTCATGTTAAATTTAAAATTAAAACGGCGGAAAAGATTTTTTCTTCTCCGCCGTAATATTTTGTAACATTTTGTTTAAATTTAAAATGTTTTATCTGTAAGATTTACAATGTAAAAAAGAATTTAATGAATAAATGATATATTTTGCATTTGAAGTTTTTGTTGTCTAATCAAGAGTTATAACAAGAGTTTTTTCGCTGTCTTTGTAAAATGCGTTGCTTACATTTTTTGTTTTTCCGTCTTTTGTTACGGTTATATCATAATCTCCGAAGAATCCTCTTGTTTTAAAAGTTCCGTCGCTTGAGGTTTTTCCGCTTTCTCTTGTCCACCATTTGTTGTATACCATATCTTCAAAAACCTTGCCGCTCTTTCGAAGGTTAAAATCCTTGTCCGTTATAAGTCTTCCCGAAGAGCCGCCGTCATAATATCCCCAAATATAGAACCCATCAACGTTTTTGTTGCTGTAAATGGATATAAGAGAATCTCTGAAAAAGTTTGCCTGAAAACTATCGTCAACATTTGCAATGTCATATTCCGAAATGACAATCGGTTTGTGATATTTTTCGCCGAAAGCGTCAAGCATCTTGTAAAACGGTTCGGGGTCCGTGGGATTTCCCTGGTGTCCCTGAACGGCAATTTTATCAAACGGCGCACCGTTTGCAACCATTTTGTCTAAAAATGCGCAGAACTGCTTATAATGAATAGATGATTCGTTTGCAAGACCGCCGTTGCATATTGCCATTGTTGCATTCGGGTCTGCCTCTTTTGCCCATTTAAATACATTTGTAAGTATTTCATCGCCGAATGCGGGCGTGAGAATAATATCGTTTCTTGTAAGTTCGTTTATTACATCGTATTCTGTAATTTTTCCTTTGAAGTTTGTGCATACTTCTTCAATGTGTTTTTTAATTCTCGCATATGCTTTTTCTTTGTCGCCGTTTTTAACAAACTCTCCGAGATCCGGAGGCGTTGCCGAAACGCCGGGTTCATACGCTCTGTCCCAGACAATTGTGTGGAATCTGAAGTTTTTGATGCCGTTTCTTTTGCCCCAGTCAACAATACCGTTTGCGGCATCGGGATAGTTTTCGTAGTAATTCCATTTTTGAATTGTTTCGGCCACAATGCCGTTAAAGTATTTAACGAGATTTTCTCTGTATTTTTGTGACTTGTCTGTGTTTTCCAAAATCTCCGTTCCGATTGCAGCG
>CABUQL010000068.1 GCA_902493665.1 uncultured Eubacteriales bacterium | reverse complement strand
TTGGGCGTTGACAAAGACGGCTACAGAACGGACGTAATTATTCTTGCTCAGCTTAATCTTGTCGAAAATTCTTTGAGTATGATTCAGATTCCCCGTGATACGTATGTTGCAATAAACAGAAACGACAAAAAAATCAATTCTGCATATGTAACGCTGAAAAACGGAAAGCTTGCAACAGATATCAATCAAGTGTATAAAGAAGTTGAGCATGTTACGGGAATAAGCGTTGATAATTTCCTTTTGGTTGACACAAAAGGATTCAGAAACATAATTGACGCCATAGGCGGCGTTGATTTTGATGTTCCTCAGGATATGAAATACGATGACCCGACGCAGGATTTGCATATTGACCTTAAAAAAGGATTTCAGCACTTAAACGGTGACAAAGCCGAACAGCTCGTGCGTTTCAGAGGATATGCAATGGCAGACCTTGCACGAAACAAGGTTCAGCGAAACTTCATTTTTGCGGTTATAGATAAAGTGTTCAGTTTGGGCGGAGTTACAAAAATTCCCGAACTTATTTCAATTGCTTCGTCAAGTCTTGAAACAAACTTTTCATCGTCGCAAATGCTTCAGTATGCACCGTTTATAATGTCGCTCGATAAGGAAAACATTAATATAATGGGTCTTGAAGGCGTTGCTGAAATGCGCAACGGCAAATCGTATTTTATTGCCAACGATAAGCTTAATGAAGAAATAAAACAAAAATATTTTGTCGACGAAAACTCGATAAGTGACACTTCAAATCTTGATTTAAAAAAGAAAACAAAACTTCTTTCAAACGAAAACAATAAAATTGTTAAAACCGATTTTGATAAAGGCGTGCCTTCGTTTTTTGACAAACTGTTTTTAAAAGTGCAGATTATTGACGGAAGCGGCGGAACCGTTAATATTGACGATGTTAAAAATGCGGTTGCCGATATCGGATATAATGTAAACGAGGTTTACACTTCAAGCGTTGAATATCCTTCATCGCGCATAATTTCCGATATGGAAGACGACAATACAAATGCAATAGCAAAAACGCTTGAATTTGAAGATTATATTGTCTCGCCGTCAAAAACGGGAAATTTTGAAATTGTTATTGTAGTGGGAAAAAACTGGAATGAATAGAGGTGCATTAATGGAATCGGCAAAACTAATGGAAAAAGTTGTGCGCACACTTGACGCAAAAAAAGCGCAGTATATTACTTGTCTTGATATAAGCGAACTTACGACAATGGCTGATTATTTTGTAATTTGTACCGGAACGTCGAGCACACATGTTAAAGCTTTGTCGGACGAGCTTGATGAAAAGCTTTCCGAGGAAGGCATAAAATTTTTGGGCAAAGAAGGATTCAGAAACGCAAACTGGATTTTAATGGATTATGACAGTGTTATTGTGCATATATTCAGCAGTGAAACAAGAGATTTTTATTCGATTGAAAACCTGTGGGCAGATGCGAAAAAGGTTGATATAGAAAGCTATATTGTTAAATAATTTTTTCATATTTTTATGAAGGGAATGACAGTAATGAATTACAATGCTTCTGAAATTGAGAAAAAGTGGCAGAAAATCTGGGATGAAAATGAAACTTTTAAAGCCGGTACGGATCTATCCAAGCCGAAGTTTTACGGTCTTGTTGAATTTCCCTATCCGTCGGGCCACGGACTGCACGTTGGGCATCCGAGAGGCTACACGGCTATAGATATTATTTCGAGAAAAAGACGTATGCAGGGTTATAATGTGCTTTTCCCGATGGGATGGGACGCCTTTGGACTTCCCACGGAAAACTACGCTATTGCAAATAGAATACATCCTGCTGTAGTTACCGAGGAAAATATTAAAAACTTTAAGCGACAGCTTAAAATGCTCGGTTTTTCGTTTGACTGGTCTAAAGAAATAAATACTACAGACCCGTCATATTACAAATGGACGCAGTGGATTTTCCTTCAGCTTTTCAAAAAAGGTCTTGCATATAAAACAAAAATGCCTATAAACTTCTGCACAGGCTGCAAAGTCGGTCTTGCAAACGAAGAAGTTGTAAACGGTGTTTGCGAAAGATGCGGCAGCGAAGTTGTCCAAAAAGAGAAAAGCCAGTGGATGCTTAAAATTACAGAATATGCACAGCGTCTTATAGATGACCTTGACGATGTTGAATATATCGAAAAGGTTGTTACTCAGCAGAAAAACTGGATAGGCCGTTCGGAAGGTGCGGAGGTTGATTTTAAAATCGACGGCACCGATGACAAAATCCGTGTTTACACAACAAGATGCGACACGCTTTTCGGAGCTACATATATGGTTCTCTCTCCGGAGCATCCGTATATCGAAAAATATAAAGACAAAATTGAAAATCTCAGTGAAGTAAGAGATTATCAGACTCAGGCCGCAAAAAAATCCGAGTTTGAAAGGACAGAACTTGCAAAAGACAAAACAGGTGTTTGCCTTAAAGGAATAGAGGCAATAAATCCCGTAAACGGCAAAAAAATTCCGGTATGGATTTCTGACTATGTTCTCGTAACATACGGAACTGGCGCTATTATGGCTGTTCCGGCGCACGATGAACGCGACTGGGAGTTTGCAAAGAAGTTCGGTTTGCCGATAATTGAAGTTGTCGGCGGCGGCGAGGACGTTCAAAAAGAAGCTTATACCGATGTTGCAGACGGCATTATGGTAAATTCGGGATTTTTAACCGGTATGAAGGTTAAAGATGCCATAAAGAAAATGATAGAATATCTTGAAGAAAACAAAATCGGAACAAGAAAAGTAAACTATAAACTCCGTGACTGGGTATTCTCACGTCAAAGATACTGGGGCGAACCCATTCCGCTCGTTCACTGCGACAAGTGCGGCTGGGTTCCGATTCCCGAAGAAGAACTTCCGTTAAAACTTCCCGATATGAAAGATTTTGAACCGGGTGAAAACGGAGAATCTCCGCTTAACAAAGCAGAAGAATGGAAAAATACAACTTGCCCCAAATGCGGCGGCAAAGCGGTAAGAGAAACAGATACTATGCCTCAGTGGGAAGGTTCTTCATGGTATTTCTTAAGATACATCGACCCGCACAACGATAACGAGATAGCATCAAAAGAGCTTTTAAAATACTGGCTTCCGGTTGATTGGTACAACGGCGGCATGGAGCATACAACGCTTCATCTTCTGTACTCAAGATTCTGGCATAAATTCCTTTACGATATCGGTGTTGTTCCGACTAAAGAACCGTATATTAAGAGAACTTCTCACGGTATGATTCTCGGAGAAAACAACGAAAAAATGTCAAAATCGCGCGGTAACGTTGTTAACCCCGATGACATTGTAAACGAATACGGTGCAGATACATTCAGAACATACGAAATGTTTATCGGTGCATTTGACCAGTCAACTCCGTGGTCGCAGCAGGGTGTAAGAGGATGCAGAAAGTTCCTTGAAAGAGTTTGGCATCTTCAGGACATTATGACAGAAGGCAGTATCAGGAAAGAAAATGAATCGCTTGTTCATAAAATGATTAAAAAAGTAACCGAAGACATTGAAAGAATGAAGTTTAACACTGCAATTGCCGCAATGATGAGCTTTATCAACGAAATGTATGCTCAAAACAGTATAACAAAAGAAGAGTTTTCTGTTTTGTTAAAACTTTTAAACCCGACAGCTCCTCACATCACGGAAGAACTCTGGCAGCTTATCGGAAACGAAGGTATGCTTTCGCTTTCAAAATGGCCCGAATACGACGAATCAAAAACAATAGATTCCACAATCGAAATGGTTGTTCAGGTAAACGGAAAAATCAAAGAAAAAATAACTGTTTCGTCCGATGCAGATGATGCCACAATAAAAAATGCGGCGCTTGAAAAAGCACTTGCATACACGGAAGGAAAAACAATAGTTAAAGTTATTGTCGTAAAAGGCAGATTGGTAAATATTGTTATAAAATAATGTGTATTCTTTTTACACCATAGGATAAAATAATTTCAGGAGGAAAGGGTATGAAAAAGAAAATTTTTGCTTTTGCCGCAGCTTTGCTGATGCTTTTCAATTTGACGGCTTTTGCGGCAAATGACCGAGTACCCATTCTCCTTTATCATAATATAACTGACAGTTATGATATACATCAAAAGCTCGTAAATATAACACCCGATGCGCTTAGAGCGCACCTTGAGGCAATTAAAAATGCAGGTTACAATACAATAACTTATAAAGATTTTTATCAAGCGGTTGTGGGAATAAAAAATCTTCCGGAAAACCCCATATTAATAACATTTGATGATGGTTATTTAAGTAATTATCAATATGCGTTTCCTTTACTGAAAGAACTCAATATGAATGCAACAATCTTTATTGTAACGGGGTCTGTCGGAAATTATAAGCTTGACCATCCTCTTTTAATTGGGATGAAGCACGTGAAATGGATAACAGCGGTTTTGTAGATATACAGTCGCATACTCATTCTCACAGAGATTTTCACACGCTTACGCCGTATGAAACTTTGTATGAGGTAAGAATGTCTAAATACTTGATTGAAAAAAATCTCGGAAAGAATGTTTCTGCCATCGCATATCCTTACGGATTTGATAATGAATATTCGCAGGACATTATAAAAAGTGCCGGTTTTTCAATGATAAATTATGTCGGAAATGTCGGCTCAAACGGTGTGGACGAAGGTCTTGATAAGTTGAAAAGAATAACCGTTGCGGGTGATTGGACGCCTGATAAATTACTTGAAATTTTAAAACAGAATATCGGAAAATAAAGCAGCTTAAACTGCAAAAGTCATATTTGTATTAAAAATATGACAATAAAAATACGCATCCGCTTATATAAAGTGCGATGCGTATTTTTTTACCGCCGAATTGGTTTTGTGGGAAAATATATCTTGAAATGAAAGCACTGCTATGATATAATAAAAGGGATTATAATAAAAGGTGGTTGGCAAAAATGGGTAAAAAAGAAAAAATACTTGAAATTTTAGAGAAAAACAGTAACGCCAGTCATGAGCAGATAGCTGTCATGCTTGATTTGACAATAGATGAAGTAAACAAGGCGATTTCGGATTTTGAAAAAGACGGAGTTATATTAAAAAAAGGTACTCTTATAAACTGGGAAAAAACCGACAAGGAATTTGTTACGGCTATGATTGAGCTTAAAGTAGCTCCGCAAAGAGGAGAGGGATTTGATAAAATCGCCGAAAGAATTTATCGTTATCCCGAAGTTAAATCTCTTTATCTTATGGCGGGAGCATTTGACCTTACGGTAATTATAGAAGGAAAAACAATGAAAGAAGTTGCGCTTTTTGTTTCCGATAAAATTGCGCCTATGGAGTGCGTTTTAAGCACAGCAACACACTTTGTTTTGAAAAAATACAAAGATGACAATGTTATTTTTGAAGATAATACACATGATGACAGGCAGGTGATTACGCTTTGAAAAATTTTATACCGTCAGAATTTATTAACAGCGACGTAAGAAATATGCCGCCTTCTGGCATAAGAAAGTTTTTTGACGTTGCAAATAAAATGAAAGGCGCAATATCACTCGGCGTCGGAGAACCTGACTTTGTAACGCCCTGGCATATCCGTGATGAGGGAATTTATGCAATTGAAAAGGGAAGAACGCATTACACATCAAACTCGGGACTTTTAGAGCTTAGAGAAGAAATATGCAATTATCTTAAAAGAAGATTCAATCTTGATTATAAGGTAAGCGAAACACTTGTTACCGTCGGCGGAAGCGAGGCGGTTGACCTTGCACTCAGAACGATACTTTCAAAGGGCGATGAGGTTCTTATCCCGGAACCGTCATTTGTTTGTTATAAACCGTGTACAACGCTTGCGGGCGGAGTACCTGTTACAATTGAAACAAAAGCCGAAAATTCTTTTAAACTTACGAAAGAAGATGTGCTTTCACACATAACAGATAAAACAAAAGTACTCATTTTGTCATATCCGAATAATCCCACGGGTGCAGTTATGACAAAAGAAGATTTGCAGAAAATTGCAGACGTTGTAAAAGAACATAATTTAATGGTAATATCCGATGAAATTTATGCGGAGCTTTCTTATGATGAAAAACACGTATCAATTGCGTCGCTTGAAGGTATGAAAGAGCGCACAATTATCATAAACGGTTTTTCAAAAGCGTTTGCAATGACAGGCTGGCGTCTTGGTTATACGGTCGGAAACGAAGAAATAATTAAGGCTATGACAAAGGTTCATCAGTACGCTATAATGTGCGCGCCGACAATGTGCCAGTTTGCGGCGGTTGAAGCGCTTAAAAACGGCGATAATTCAATTGAAGCAATGCGCGATGAATATAATTACAGAAGAAAAGTAATTGTTGACGGATTTAACAATATGGGACTTACATGCTTTAATCCGCAGGGTGCGTTTTATATTTTCCCGTCGATAAAAAGTACGGGTATGGATTCCGAAACATTTTGTGAAAAACTTTTGCAGGATCAGAAGGTTGCAGTTGTGCCGGGTACTGCTTTCGGAAAGTGCGGCGAAGGATTTTTGCGTGTTTCTTACGCATATTCGATTGACACAATTAACCTTGCAATTGAAAGAATAGGTAACTTTATTAAAAAAATAAGATAGGTGTTTATAATGAGTTTTAACATAGTTTTGGTTGAGCCCGAAATTCCGCAGAATACGGGAAACATTGCAAGAACGTGCGCAGTGACGGGGTCAAAACTTCATATTGTAAAACCGATGGGATTTGAAATAACCGACGCAAAGCTTAAAAGGGCAGGCCTTGATTACTGGCACTTTTTAGGCGTTAAGTTTTACGAAAATATAGATGAGTTTTTTGAAATAAATAAAGACGCAAGATTTTATTATGCAACCACAAAAGCGGTAAACACTTATGCCGATGTAAAATTTTGCGACGGAGATTTTATACTGTTCGG
>CABUQL010000067.1 GCA_902493665.1 uncultured Eubacteriales bacterium | reverse complement strand
TAACCGCCAAAGGCATTGTGAGTTTTTTGCTAAGCTTTGTTGGAGAATAGAAATGAGCAAAAAATTTAAAATGCAGTTTGCTTGAATTGATAACCGCCGAAGGCATTGTGAGTTTTTTGCTAAGCTTTTTTTCAAAAAAGCGTAAAAAAGTGTAATAAAAAATCCCCGATAAAATCGGGGATTTTGTTTTGATGTAAATAAATTTTCTATATTTAAAATAAGAGCCTTAAGCACAAACTTTATTTAATTTGCCAGCAAGCTGAGATTTTTTTCTTGCAACAGTGTTTTTGTGCATAATTCCTTTTGCAACAGCCTGATCAAGTTTTTTAACAACGAGATTGAATGCAGAAATAGCATTTTCCTTGTCGTTAGCTTCAACAAAGCTTTCAAACTTTTTAACAGTAGTTTTGATATTAGTTTTGATCATCTGATTTCTGAGAGTTTTTGTGCTTATAACTTTAACTCTTTTTTTAGCTGATTTAATATTTGGCATAGTTTTCACCTCCACTTACCGTACAACGAATTACATTATAACACGTTATTTCAAAAAATGCAAGTGTTTTTTGAAAAAAAATCGGCAATTTGAAAAGTGCGGCAAAAAATATGCAAATTTGACAATAAAACCGTATTATATCGAGCAAAACAATTGTAAATTTTGTTTAATTTTCATATGTAAAATTACTTATTTTTTATGGATTTTTAAAACAAGATATGATATAATGTTAATGTTATGCCAATATTATAATAGGTGTATATCAACATTGGTTGTTAAACTTTTAACAAACGATGTTTCATTTGAAATTAAGTTAAGTTTTAAGGAGGTAAAAATCAATGAGTGAAAAAACTGCTCCTGCTTTTAAAAGCACAAAGCAGCAAGATGAGGCGCTTCAAAAAGTTATTGAAAAATACAAAGATACAAAAGGCGCTTTGATACCGGTACTTCACGAAGCACAGGAAATTTTCGGATATCTTCCGTATGAAGTTCAGGAAAGAATTTCCGAAGGTCTTAACGTGCCTATGGCTGAAGTGTACGGCGTTGTTACATTCTACACACAATTTTCAATCAATCCGAAGGGTCAGTATAAAGTCGGTGTCTGTCTTGGCACGGCCTGCTATGTAAAAGGCTCGGGAAATATTTTGGAAAAAATAAAGAAAAAACTCGGAATAGATGTCGGCGAATGCACAAGCGACGGAAAGTTTTCGCTTGACGCAACACGCTGCATAGGTGCTTGCGGTCTTGCACCTGTTATGACAATCAACGACGAGGTTTACGGACGCCTTGTTGAAGATGATATCGACGGTATTTTGGAGAAGTATATGTAATTATGATTGAGATTTCATTGCATTTATTAGACATAGTACAAAACTCCATTAAGGCCGGGGCAAAAAATATTTATATTAACATCTTTGAAGATACAAAGCAGAACGTACTTAAAATGACCATTAGAGATGATGGCTGCGGAATGAGTAAGGAACTCATAAAAAAGGTTGCCGACCCGTTTGCAAACCTTAACCAAACAAGAACGGCCGGTCTTGGTCTTTCGCTTTTAAAGACTTCGTGCGTAGAATGCGGCGGAAAGTTTGAAATCGAATCCGAAAAAGGAATCGGTACAACCGTGACGGCGGAATATGTGTACGACAGCGTTGACAGACAGCCTTTGGGTGACATGGCGTTTACAGTTACAAGTCTTTTGCTGTGCAATTTGGATACAAGATTTGTATATGCTCACACATTTAATCACAAAAGTTTTGAGTTCGACTCCGATAAATATTCGGCTGCTGCAAACAAAGCCGTAAGAAGCGGAGAGGACCTTAACGAATGGCTCGAAAATTTATTAAACGAAAAAATTCGTGATATACATAAAAACGACGAACAGACGCAGGTTTAAAATTCGTCCGATTTAAAGAAACAATCACTCTGAAAGGAATGAAATAAATGAAAACTTTAGAAGAACTTGCTGCTATAAAAGAAAAAAAGCAGGCTCAGGTTAATCTTCGCAAGGAAACAAGAGGCCTTGTAAAGGTTAAAATTTCAATGGGTACATGCGGAATTGCCGCAGGTGCAAGAGATGTTGTTAAAGCAATATTAAGCGAAGCAAGAAAAGACAATCTTCACAATATACAGATTTTCCAGACAGGCTGCATGGGAAAATGCGATTTGGAGCCTGTTGTGGAAGTTCATTATCCGGGTATGGACACTATAACTTATGTTCATGTTAAACCCGATATGGCAAGAAAAATAGTTGACGAAACCGTTTTAAACGGAACAGTTATTGAAGAGTACACGAAATAAGGAGGAAAACAAAATGGAATTAGCAAGAGCTCACGTTTTGGTTTGCGGCGGTACCGGATGTACTTCTTCAGGCTGTGAAAAAATTATTAATGAGCTTCAAAGATGTCTTGAAAAAAATGATTTGCAGGACGAAATTAACGTTGTAAAAACAGGATGTTTCGGTCTTTGTGCACTCGGTCCGGTTGTTATAGTTTATCCCGAAGGCTGTTTCTACAGCAGAGTTACTCCGGAAGATGTTGAAGAAATTGTTACCGAGCATCTTTTAAAAGGAAGAGTTGTTAAAAAACTTCTTTATTCCGAAACTGTTATAGAAGACCAGGAGGACGTAAAATCTCTCAACGAATGTGACTTCTACAAAAAACAAATGCGTGTAGCACTTAGAAACTGCGGTGTTATATCGCCCGAAAATATTGAAGAATACATTGCTTTTGACGGTTACAAAGCACTCGGAAAAGTTCTTACCGAAATGAAACCGCAGGAAGTAATCGATGAAATAAAAAAATCGGGCTTAAGAGGAAGAGGCGGCGGCGGATTCCCGACAGGTGTTAAATGGGAATTTGCTTCAAGATCGGTTGACGATCAGAAATACGTTGCATGTAATGCCGACGAGGGCGACCCCGGAGCATTTATGGACAGATCAATCCTTGAAGGCGACCCGCACAGTGTAATCGAAGCGATGGCTATTGCAGGTTATGCAATCGGCGCAACACAGGGTTACATCTACATAAGAGCAGAATATCCTATTGCCGTAGGCAGACTCCAGATTGCTATAAATCAGGCTAAAGAATACGGTCTTTTGGGTAAAAATATTTTCAATTCCGGCTTTGATTTTGACCTTGAAATCAGACTCGGTGCAGGAGCTTTCGTATGCGGTGAAGAAACGGCGCTTATGACTTCAATCGAAGGTCATAGAGGCGAACCGCGTCCGCGTCCTCCGTTCCCGGCAGTTAAGGGACTTTTCGGAAAACCGACGGTTCTTAACAACGTTGAAACATACGCAAATATCCCTGTTATTATAAACAAGGGTGCAGACTGGTTTAACACAATCGGAACAGAAAAAAGCAAAGGAACAAAAGTTTTTGCAGTCGGCGGAAAAATTCACAATACAGGTCTTGTTGAAGTTCCTATGGGAACGACGCTTCGTGAAATCGTTTATGAAATCGGCGGAGGAATCCCGAACGGCAAAAAGTTTAAAGCGGCTCAGACAGGCGGACCTTCAGGCGGATGTATTCCGGCGCAGTGCCTTGATATAGCAATCGATTACGACTCGCTTATCAGCATCGGTTCAATGATGGGAAGCGGCGGACTTATCGTTATGGATGAAGATACATGTATGGTTGACATAGCAAAATTTTTCCTTGAATTTACTGTTGACGAATCATGCGGAAAATGTTCACCGTGCCGAATCGGTACAAAGAGAATGTATGAAATTCTTGAAAAAATCACAAGCGGAAGAGGAACGCTTGAGGATATTGAAAACTTAAAAACACTTTGCTACAGTGTTAAAAATGCTGCATTGTGCGGACTCGGACAAACTGCTCCGAACCCGATACTTAGTACACTTAAATATTTTGAAGACGAATATATTGCTCACGTTGTTGACAAAAAATGTCCTGCCGGCGTATGTAAAGCGCTTGTTTCCTATAAAATCGACCCTGAAAAATGTAAAGGCTGCAGCTTGTGTGCAAGAAATTGTCCTGTTAACGCAATCAGCGGCGAGGTTAAGAAACCGTATGTTATTGATAATTCAAAATGTATCAAGTGCGGCGTATGTAAGTCGAAATGTAAATTCGGCGCAATATCTAAGTAAGGAGGTCGAAATTAATGGAAATGGTAAACATTACAATCAACGGAAAAGAAGTCAGCGTTCCAAAAGGTTATACTGTTTTGGACGCTGCCAGAGAATCCGGTATACATATTCCGACGCTCTGTTATTTAAAGGGCGTTAACGAAATCGGCGCATGCAGAATGTGTCTTGTTGAAATCAAAGGTGCAAGAGCGCTTCAGGCTGCCTGCGTATATCCTGTGTCGGAGGGTCTTGAAATATACACAAACTCCGCAAAGGTTAAAGAGGCAAGAAAAGCAACATTGGAGCTTATTTTGTCAAATCACGAAAGAAAGTGCTTAACCTGCACAAGAAACAAAAACTGTGAACTTCAGACGCTTTCCGAAGAACTCGGTATAGATGAAATCAGATTTGAAGGCGAAAACACAAATTATCCGATAGACGATTTGTCACCTTCAATTGTAAGAGATAACAACAAATGCGTACTTTGCAGAAGATGCGTTGCAATGTGTAAAAATGTTCAGAAAGTCGGCGTTATAGATGCAACCGAAAGAGGATTTAACACAAAAATTGCATGCACATTTGATAAATCAATAAGCGAAGTTGCATGTGCAAACTGCGGACAGTGTATAACTGCCTGTCCTGTAGGCGCTCTTTATGAAAAAGACGCTACAAAGCCTGTGTGGAACGCAATTTACGATCCCGATATGCATGTTGTTGTTCAGGTTGCTCCGGCAGTAAGAGCGGGAATCGGCGAAGAATTCGGTATGCCTATCGGAACACGTGCAACAGGAAAACTTGTTGCCGCTCTTAAAAGACTCGGATTTGACAAAACGTTCGATACCGATACGGGCGCAGACCTTACAATTATGGAAGAAGGAACAGAACTTCTTGACAGAATTAAAAACGGCGGAAAGCTTCCGATGATTACATCGTGCAGCCCCGGCTGGATTAAATACTGCGAACATCATTATCCCGAATTTTTGGATAATCTTTCAACATGCAAATCGCCTCACGAAATGTTTGGTGCAATAATTAAATCATACTATGCAAAAGAATCGGGAATTGACCCGTCTAAGATATTTGTTGTATCTGTTATGCCTTGTACCGCTAAAAAATATGAGGCTCAGAGAGAAGAAATGAAGGGCACGGGTTACCGTGATGTTGACGCTGTTCTTACTGTAAGAGAACTCGGAAAAATGATTCGTCAGGCAGGTATAGATTTTGTAAATCTCGCCGATGAAGAATTTGATAATCCGTTCGGAAATGCAACGGGCGCAGGTGTTATTTTCGGTGTAACCGGCGGTGTTATGGAAGCGGCTCTCAGAACGGTTGCAGAAGTTTTGGAAGGCAAATCGTTTGACGAAATCGAATATAACGCAGTAAGAGGAACAGAAGGAATTAAAGAGGCTGCTCTTACAATTGCGGGAAAAGAAATTAAAATTGCAGTTGCTCACGGTCTCGGAAATGCCGAAACACTTTTAAATAAAATCAAAAACGGCGAAGCTGACTATCACTTTATTGAAATTATGGGATGCCCCGGCGGTTGCGTAACGGGCGGAGGACAGCCGATAGTTTCGGCAAGAGTTCAGGCATCTGTTGACGTTAAAGCGCTCAGAGCAAAAGCTCTTTATGATGAAGACAAAGCTATGCCGATAAGAAAATCGCACGAAAATCCGTTTATCAAAAAACTCTATGACGAATTTTTGGGTGAACCCTGCGGTCATAAATCGCACGAACTTTTGCACACACATTATACAGACAGAAGTGCAATAAAGTAATTGACATAACAAAAAAATAATGCTAAAATGCAAAGAGATGGATAAATAATTCATCTCTTTGTTTTTTGCATATAAACAAAGAGGGTAATGGGAGGAAAAAAGATGAAAGCAGTTGCAATAGGTATACACGGAGATGATTTGGAAGGAGGTATCGGCGGAATTTTATATATGCTTCATAAAAAAGGGTGGGAAACAAAAATACTGATTGTTTCGCCGAACAATTTAAGCGATGATATTGAAAAAACAAATGAGCAAAGCATTTATGCCGCAAGTATTTTGGGTGCCGAAAAAACAATATTTGATTATAATGCAACAAAATATTTTAAGTGCAATGAAGAAACAATTGAAAAAACAAATGAATTTATTGTAAAAGAAAATCCCGACGTGCTTTTTATTCTTCACCCCCAGGATCATCATATTGAACACAAAGAGGTTTCAAAAGCGGCACGTGAGGCAGTTTTCAGAGCGGCTGTAGACGGTGTGTGCCCTAATGAGATTTATTCCGTTGAGCTTGGACCGATGCAGACAATGTGCTATTTTAACCCCGACATATATATAGATATAACATCGGTTTTTGATGTTGTTAAGGACAGCTTATATGCGTTTAATCAAAGCCATGCAGACGGTGAAGGCCTTGTTAAAGAAAAAGAAATCTGCGCCGCTTTCAGAGGTCATACAATGGGTTTTAGCATTAAATATGCAGAGGCGCTTAAAATTATAAAATATCCCGATAAAAATAACGATTTTCTCTTAAAAGAAGCATTAAATGATAATTTCAGATGGGCGGGAACCAAAATGTACTATCCGTTTGACGAAATTTTAATGATTTAAACTTATAAAAGAAAAAAGAGCATCAGCAAAAAGTTTTGTTTTGCCGTTGCTCTTTTTTATATAATAAAAACAAAAAACGGAACAAGCTTAGCTTGTTCCGTTTGGCTACGGAGGTAGGACTCGAACCTACGAAATGCCAGAATCAGAATCTGGTGCCTTACCGACTTGGCTACTCCGCAATATTTACTCAACGCATTAAATTATATCACACATTTTTTTGTTTGTCCAGTACTTTTTGAA
>CABUQL010000066.1 GCA_902493665.1 uncultured Eubacteriales bacterium | reverse complement strand
AGCTTAGCAAAAAACTCACAATGCCTTCGGCGGTTATCAATTTTTAAAAAACTATAAATTCAAATTTTCTGTTTTTTCACTTTTTCTGCAAAATTACTCCGTCGCAAGGCGGAACATCGCCGAGTGCACCATACAAAATCTTAAAATCATCTTTATTTTCAACGTCAAATTTCTGTTGTTTTTCGGAATAATTTATTGCACAGAAGATTTTTCCGCTATCGCTGTCAAGTTCCGTTATGCCTATATAAGGA
Source organism: uncultured Eubacteriales bacterium (assembly GCA_902493665.1). GTDB lineage: Bacteria > Bacillota > Clostridia > UMGS1810 > UMGS1810 > SIG430. The sequence continues at coordinate 6,770 of CABUQL010000066.1, read as the reverse complement.
TTATCGCATTTTACGTCATAGCTTTCCGCAATATTTTTTCCGAACTCCTTATATATTCTGTAAAATTCCTCACTCTTTTCGGGGTCAAATCCGCAGCAAGTTTCAGTTGCAATAAAATGCTCAATACCGCACCACCAAAGGAATCCTCCGAGGTTGTTCGCAAATGCAGAAAGCACATTTACACGGAGAAAATCAGCAGACATACGCTCATTGCCGAGCATCGGAGAAAATGTTCCGCTCTCCTGAATTATACACGGCTTTTTCGAAACACCTGCATAATACTCGCTTTGCGCAGTTGGTGTAATTGTCATTCTAAGCTCATTGTAAGGCTCAATATCTCCGTTTACGGCGGCAGACGGATAAGGATGCGTTGTAACAAAATCGCAAAGCTCGCCCTGATCGCAAAGCTGCCATACACCGCTGTCGTTATCGCACACAAGAGAATGCATACCTGACGAAATCGGGCGTGTATTATCTGACGACAAAATAGCATTTCTAACAGTTGCCGTCCAAACATACGCCTCAGCGCATGTTTTTACTCTTTCAAGGCAGTTACACTCATTTCCCAAATCCCACATCACGATGTTTTTAATATCACGAAGTCTTGCAACAAGTGCACGGGCATATTTTTCGGTCCACATAAGAACCTCGGGGTCGGTGTTGAGATTTTTGCCGTCAAGCGCCGGCGGAACAAACAATCTGCCGAAATTTAAAAATCCAAACACTTTAAAATTATTCTACCATATAAAAAAAAGCTATTGCAACACAAAAAAAACAGTCAATTTCATACATTCTTCATCTTAAATAATGTATAAAACCGACTGTTTGTTTTTTATCTGAATTTTTCAATTATCATCGGAATAACTTTAACGCTTAAAATTCCGACAATCACTGTTGTTATTATAAGTTCGGGAAGCATATATCCGCCGTTATAAAGAAGCGAATAAAGCCAAACGCTCTGACCCTCGGGTGCATAGCTGCCCCAAAGAATTACTCCCGATGCGTAGTGGCACACAAATCTTAAAAATACAACAATAGCTGCCGACACTGTCATTGCAACACTGCTGCCGCCCATTTTTCTTGAAAACCATCCTGCAAGACCCAAAACGCCGAAAGCGAGCACATAGTCTAAAAGAATCATCATAAAATATGTGTAGAGTCCTTCAGTCGGAAGCGTTGTTACTATGCCTTTTAAAAGCATATTTACGAGAGTGTAAACAAGAGATGTGAGTATTCCCCACGGTGTGTTATACATAAATGCAATAAGGATAATCGGCACTGCACTTCCTATTGTTACATCTCCGCCGTTGATTCCCTGGAACACTGTGAAAAACGAAAGCACTTCTGCGAGCGCAATCATAATTGCCGTGTTCGTAAGTTTTTTTGTTGTTACGTTCATAATTAAAATCCTCCTTTGTATATTGGAGAGATTTTACCGTAAAACCACATTTGACACGCTAAAAATCAGACACTTAACAGCAATCCGTTTTCTGCCGTTTTTGATATTAACAACCTAAGATGATAAAAAAACCAAAAACATACAAAATCCGACAAAAAGCGGTGTGCCTGATTTTAAGCACACCGCATACGGTTTAATAGGTTAAAATCCCTACGTTGGCATTACCCAAATCAGGTTTAAGGCAACAAACGCTGCCTAAGGGTCTAAATGACAATACATTTACTCTCAGCCAATTTAAAATCAGCTCCCCTTTTTTTATTTAATTGTTTATTAAATTACTTTACCATGTCTGCAACTTCGTCAGCAAAGTTTTCTTCTTTCTTTTCAAGACCTTCGCCTTTTTCAAATCTTGCGAAAGAAACAATTTCAATTTTACCGCCGAGTTCTTTGGCTTTTTCTTCAACGTATTTTGCAACGCTCAAGTCACCGTCTTTAATGAACGGATTTCTTTGTAGAATTTGTGAATTCTTCCTGCAACCATTTTTTCAGCAATGTTTGCGGGTTTTCCTTCATTTATAGCCTGTGCCGTAAGGATTTCTTTTTCCTTTTCAACAACATCTGCAGGAACCTCTGAAGGTTTTACATATGCAGGGTTAACTGCTGCAATCTGCATAGCTATATCTTTTGCAAATTCTTTAAATCCGTCTTTGTCTGCAACGTCTGTATCAAATTTAACAAGAACACCGATTTTTCCGCCTGCATGAATGTATGTTGCAACATTTCCTTCATAGCGTGCAAATCTTCTGATGTTCATATTTTCGCCGATAGTTGCTATTTTTTCCGTAAGCATATCGCCTACTGTTGTTCCGTTTACTTCAACAGCTTTAAGAGCTTCTACATCTGCCGGGTTTGCATCTGCAACAGCTTTTGCAACTGTATTTACAAAATCCAAGAACTGATCGTTTTTAGCAACGAAGTCAGTTTCGGCATTTACTTCAAGAATAACTCCCACGTTGTTTGCAACGTAATCTTTAACAATACCTTCTGCAGCAATTCTGCCTGCTTTTTTAGCAGCAGTTGCAAGACCTTTTTCTCTTAAAATTTCAACGGCTTTTTCTTTGTCACCGTCGGTTTCTGTAAGAGCTTTTTTACAGTCCATCATACCGCAGCCGGTCATTTCTCTTAATTCTTTTACATCTTTAGCAGTAAACATTTAAAATAACCTCCCAAGTATTATTCGTCAGCTTCAGCCTTTTCTTCTGCTGCAGCGTCTTCTGTCTGTTCGCCCTGTCTTCCTTCGATAATCGCGTTTGCAATTGTTGAAGAAATAAGTTTTACGGCTCTGATAGCGTCATCGTTACCGGGGATTACATAATCAACTTCGTCAGGGTCGCAGTTTGTGTCAACGATAGCAACAACCGGGATACCAAGTTTTTTAGCTTCTGCAACAGCGATTCTTTCTTTTCTCGGGTCAACGATAAAGAGAGCGCCCGGAAGTTTTTTCATATCTTTAATACCGCCGAGGTATTTATCGAGTTTTTCGATTTCAAGGTTTAATTTGATAACTTCTTTTTTGGGGAGAAGATCAAATGTACCGTCTTCCTGCATAGCACGAAGCTGTTTTAATCTGTCAATTCTCTGTTTGATTGTTTTAAAGTTTGTCATCATACCGCCGAGCCATCTTGCATTAACATAATACATACCGACTCTTTCGGCTTCTTCTTTGATGGATTCCTGAGCCTGTTTTTTTGTACCTACAAAAAGAACGTCCTGACCGCTTTCCGCAACTTCTTTAATAAAGCTGTAAGCTTCTTCAATCTTCTTAACTGTTTTCTGAAGATTGATGATGTAAATTCCGTTTCTTTCCGTGTAGATGTACTCTGCCATTTTAGGATTCCATCTTCTTGTCTGGTGTCCGAAGTGAACACCTGCTTCCAACAACTGTTTCATTGAAATAACTGCCATTTTTTATCCTCCTTTAGTTTATACCTCCGCATCATTTGCCCACTTAAAACAACGCTTTAAGCAACACGGCAAGGATATTGATGCGTGTGTATTTTTAACAGCTTTAATATTTTACCACATTTTTTCATTAAATGCAACACTTTTTTTACATTTTTGAAAATTAATTTTCAAAGTTGATTTATTTTGTTTATTGTGATAAAATAACTCTTACAAAACAAAATTAAAAGTTTTAAAGACGGAGTTTTATATGAGTGAAAAATTTCTTAAAATTGCAAGTGTTTTTCTTAATTTTATATTAATTATAATGTTTTTTGTATTTACCGCTTTGTCAAAAATCTCGTATGAGGTTTTTAAATCATTTGAAAAAAATGCACTGAACATATTTAACTATATAAGCATATATACGGTAATATCCATTCCTCTTTTTACGGTATTTTCAATTGCAGTATCAATATCGTACCGCAAAGATGAAGAATACAAAAAGTCATGTATAATTCAGTTTTTGCCCGCCGCTATTTATTTTTTGGCATATATTTTCAATTTATTATCACAAATTTAACACATTTTTAAGTTATTATATAATGGAGGTGTTAGGCTAAATGCCGAAGCAAACAAAAACAAACGCAATGCGCATGCTTGACAAAGCAAAGGTTAATTATGAAGCAATTACATATACCGTTGACGAAAACGACCTGTCGGGAACACATATCGCCCGTCAGGTCGGTCTTGAATTTGAACGTGTTTTCAAGACGCTTGTCGCAAAAGGTGACAAAACCGGACCGGTTGTTTTTTGCATCCCCGTTGACAAAGAAGTCGATTTAAAAAAAGCAGCAAAAGTAACGGGAAACAAAAAAATCGAAATGATTCACGTTAAAGACCTTTTAAATCTTACGGGTTATATAAGAGGCGGCTGCTCGCCAATCGGAATGAAAAAGAAATTTCCCACTTTCATTAATGAAACCGCAAAAAACTTTGATAAAATCACAATAAGCGCAGGAGTCAGAGGCTGCCAGCTTCTTATCGGAACAGACGATTTGCAAAAAGTAACCGACGCCGTTTTTTGCGATCTGACATTATAGAAAGTTTGTTTTTTAAAAGTAATTTTCTTCATTAAAATCACAAATAATGCACATTATAAAAGTATTACATCATAAGGAGGCTTAAAAAAGCAAAATGAAAAGAATTTTCAGCTGTGCAAAAGAATACACACTTCAAACGGTTTTGACTCCGATATCGGTTATTTTTGAAGTAATTTTAGAAATTTATATTCCGTTTTTAATGGCAAAAATCATTGATATCGGCATAGCAAACAAAGATATTTCATACATTTCAAAAATAGGTTTGCTTATGATTCTCATGTCACTTCTTGCCTTGTTTTTCGGAGCAATGTCCGCAAAGTTCGGTGCTACGGCAAGTGCGGGACTTGCAAAAAATTTAAGATATTTGCTTTTTGAAAAAATTCAGAACTTTTCATTTTCAAACATCGACAAATTCAGCACCGCTTCGCTTATCACACGTCTTACAACAGACGTAACAAACACGCAAAATGCATTTATGGTTATAATAAGAATGCTCGCGCGCTCGCCCGTTATGCTTATAGGAGCAACAATTATGGCGGTGCGCATAAACGGCGAACTTGCAACAATATTTTTGGTTGCGATACCTGTTCTTGCAATAGCGCTCGGAATTATAGCGGTAAAAGCTTTCCCCCGTTTTCAGGCAATGCTTAAAAAATACGATAAAATGAATTCGTCAATTCAGGAAAACCTCATTGCAATACGTGTTGTAAAAGCATTTGTACGAGGCGAATATGAAGAAAGCAAGTTTAAAGCATCTGCCGACGATGTAAGAAAAATGCAGATAAGAGCAGAAAAACTCATTATTTTAAACGGACCTATTATGCAGTTTGTTATGTATGTCTGTATGATTTCCATATCGTGGTTCGGCGGAAATATGATTATTAAAGGCACAATGACCGCCGGACAGCTTATGAGTTTTATAAGCTATGTTTCGCAGATTCTTATGTCGCTTATGATAATTTCAATGGCCTTTGTTATGCTTGTTATGTCAAAAGCTTCAATTTCAAGAATAAACGAAGTTTTTGACGAAGAAATAGATATTACAGATGACAAAGCGGAAAAAAACAAAACCGTAAAAGACGGAAGCATCGAATTTAAAGATGTCAGTTTTTCATACAAAAAAGACAGCAACAAAGTTTTGGAGGATGTGTCTTTTAAAATTAATTCGGGCGAAACCGTTGCCGTAATCGGCGGAACGGGAAGTGCGAAAACAACACTTGTTCAGCTTATTCCAAGACTTTACGATGTATCGGACGGGGCGGTTTGTGTCGGCGGAGAAAACGTTAAAGATTACAAAATAAACGTGCTCCGCGATGCCGTTTCAATGGTTCTTCAGAAAAACGTGCTTTTTTCGGGCACAATAAAAGAAAACTTAAAATGGGGCAATGACAACGCAGCCGATGAAATGATTATATCCGCCTGCAAAAGCGCTCAGGCGCACGATTTTATAATGTCCTTCCCCGACGGATACGAAACCGATTTGGGACAGGGCGGCGTTAACGCTTCGGGCGGACAGAAACAGCGTCTTTGTATTGCAAGAGCGCTTGTGAAAAACCCGAAAATTCTTATTCTCGACGACTCGACAAGTGCGGTTGACACCGCAACGGACAAAAAAATAAGAGAATCGTTTAAGAAAATCAGCGGCATTACGGTAATAATTATCGCACAAAGAATTTCTTCGGTTATGGACGCCGACAAAATAATAATTTTGGACGACGGAAAAATAAGCGACATCGGCACACACGATGAGCTTCTTTCAAGAAGTGAAATCTACAAAGATATTTACGAATCTCAAAACAACAAAAAGGGGGAAGATGACAATGCCTCCAATGCGTAAAGCAGGTTTTAAAAAGCCGAAAGATGCAAAAAAGACTATCGTCAGAATTTTAAAATATATGTTCGAATACAAAACACATCTTGTTTTTGTTGTAATCGGAATAATTCTAAATGCGTCGGCAAACATAGCCGGAACGTATCTGTTAAAACCGATTTTAAACAATCTTACGGGAAATTCGGACATTAACAAACTTATACAAACGCTCATTTTAATGGGTGTATTCTACTCGCTCGGAATAATCGGAAACTATATGTATTCGCGCCTTATGTTAAAGGTAAGCACAGGCACGCTTTACAAAATAAGAACCGACCTTTTTACAAATATGCAAAAGCTCCCGATTAAGTTTTTTGACACGCACACACACGGCGAGCTTATGAGCAGATTTACAAACGATACCGACACTCTCCGTGAAATGCTTTCAAACGGTATTCCCCAGCTTTTTTCATCGGCAATAACCGTTACTGGTGTATTTTGTGCCATGATTTATTTA
>CABUQL010000065.1 GCA_902493665.1 uncultured Eubacteriales bacterium | reverse complement strand
CCCTTGTGCGTTTTGCCGTCAGGCAAAAATTTCGCACGGGCAGCTTTATTCCGCATTTATAAATCATATTTTATTCAATACTTTAGTGCCTAATCAGTATTTTTTGTTTTGCAATGAAATCTCGGTCATATCTATTGCTTCTGTCGAAATATCTTTATGATACGCAATGTAATAATATAACGAGCTTATAATTGCAAGCTGCGAAATTCTTGAATTGAGTCCGAAAATTGTGTACTGTGTTTCATTGGATGATGTAAACAAAGTTATGTCAGATGTCTTTGTTATCGGCGATTTGCCCTTGTTTGTTATTGCAATTGTCAAAGCACCGCGATGCTTGGCAATTTTTAACGCATCTACTATATCTTTTGACGAGCCCGAATGCGAAATTCCGATTGCAACATCTTTTTTTGTAAGATGCGAGGCGGTTATTGCCTGCATATGATTTTGCGCAAAGTCCCGCACGCAGCATTTTATGTTCAAAGTCAAGCGCAACCGAAGCAGAATTTCCCAAACCATAAATCATAATCTGATTTGCCTCAAGCAAGGCTTTTGCAGCATTTTCGAGGGCATCGGAGTCAATTTCTTTTTTTGTTGCTTCGAGCGAGCAATATATATCATTTGAAACTTTATCAAAAATTCTAAAACACGAATCGTTTTCGGTTATGCCGTCGGTCAGTTCGCTTGAGCCTTCCTCCTGCGCGATTGAAATCTTAAGTTCCTGATAACCGCCAAGTTCCAAACGCCTTGCAAATCTTACAATTGTTGCCTCTCCGCAGCTGCATTTCTCGGCAAGCTCCGTTATGGAAAGAGGAATAAGCCCGTTAGGATTTTCCATAATCCAATCCGCTATTTTCTTTTCTGCCTTACCCATTTTCGGATAAAGCATTTTTATTTTCAAAATTGTTTTTTGCATAGAAACCCCATTTCTCTCATAAAGTTCTTGATATCAGTCTTTAAAAATGAAGGATTTTTTTAAATATATTATACCATTTTATACATTGTTTGTCAATTATCGAAAAATATTTTCAAATTTTATAAAAACACTTGAAAATATTTTCACTATATGATATAATATTCAAGAAACAAGCCTCTAAAATTGAAAATCTTTTTCAAAGGAGGAGTTAAATGCTTAATTATAATGTAAAAATAGGACTTGTCCCGATGCGCCGCAACACCACCGACCGCCCGAAAGGAACGTTTCTTACGTGGTATTCGGCAGAACAGAGAGGAGAACGTTTTGTAAAATATATAGAAGATAATTTTACAAATGACAATGTATCCTTTGTTGACTCAAAAGGCTTGGGGCACAAAGATTTGATTTATGACAATGATTCTGCGGAGGAAATAATCAAACGTTTTAAGGACAGCAATGTTGATGCGGTATTTATTATAAACTGCAACTTCGGAAACGAGGAAGCGGCAGCGGATATTGCAAAGGCTATCGGAAAACCCGTACTTTTATGGGCACCGCTTGATGATGAATATTACGCTGACGGTATGCGCCCGACGGATTCGCAATGCGGACTGTTCGGAGTATCGCGCCAAATGCAAAGATTTCATATTCCTTTTTCACATCTCCCCTGCTGCCGTGTTGACAGCAATGAGTTTAAGGAAGGATTTGAAAGCTTTGTAAGAGTTGCGTGCATGGTTAAAAACTTTACGGGTATGCGTATCGGTCAGGTCGGAACCCGTCCGGCACCCTTCTATTCGGTTATATGGAATGAAGGCGAGCTTATGGAAAACTTCGGAATAAAAATCATTCCTATCAACTTTGCAACTATTGAGCAGCGAATGAATGAAGTTCTTGAAGAAAAATGCGATGAAATGAAAGAGGTTGCACATTACATCTGCAAAAACTACAAGCTTGACGACCTGACACCGCCGTACATCGAGCGTATGTCCGCAATGGTTATAATGTATAAACGGCTTTTTGAAGAATTTAAACTTGATGCGGTTTCGGCAGAGTGCTGGACTGCAACACCGGTTATGTTTGACGGTCTTGCTCCCTGCACGGTTTACGGTATATTAAATGATATGGGTTACCTCATTTCATGCGAAAGCGACATGCACTGTGCACTGACTATGGCATTGTTAAAATGTGCAACACTCGGAAAAGGCAAGCCTCTGTTCGGTGAATTTACCGTACGTCATCCCGAAAACAAAAATGCCGAGCTTTTATGGCACTGCGGACCGTTTCCGTTATCACAAAAGGCAGAAAGCGGCACAGACTCCGAGGCAAGACTTGTAAATCAGCGTTCGTGGTTCAGAGCAAAAGACGGAAGATACACGGTTGCCAGAATGGATCAGGAAAGCGGAAATTATATAATTTTACCGCTTGTTGCAGACACTGTTCCCGGACCGCAAACGCACGGTACATATATCTGGGCAGAGTTTGATGATTTGCAAAAGGTTGAAGACAGACTTATAGACGGTCCGTACATTCATCATTTTGTTGAAATAGAAGGCGACTGTAAAAAAGAAATCAAAGAATTTTGCAAGTATTTTCCGAACTTAAAATATGATGCGAAATTAGATTTATAAAACCACAAAAAATGAAAGGAAGAGGAAAAATGAGCATTGATATCAACGCTATAAAAAGAGAAGATTTGGGAAAAGGAAGCAATATCAAACTCAATGTGTGCGAAGCAGAGGTTGATATGTACTGGAAGGTTGCCATAGAGGTACTTGAGGTTATTGAAGAAAACAACCGCAAAGGCGAGCCTACGGTTATGGTAATCCCCTACGGACCTCTCGGACCTTATGCAAGAATAGTTTATCTTGTTAACAAATACAGGGTAAGTCTTAAAAACTGCATTTTTATCAATATGGACGAGTATCTTACCGACGATAAAGAATACATCGACATAAACGACCCGCTGTCATTCAGGGGCGGTATGGAAAGAATCTTTTACAGCCGGATTGACGATGAACTTAATGTACCTTGTGAAAACAGATACTTCCCCGATCCGCACCATACCGAAATTCCCATGCAGATTATTGAAAAATACGGAAAGCTTGATATGGTATTCGGCGGAGTCGGAATAAACGGTCACTATGCATTCAACGAGCCGCCCGAAGAAGATGAAAATGTAACAAATGAAGAATTTTTAAACAGAGCAACACGTGTTTTGAAGGTGTCGAGAGAAACAAGAACGATAAACTGCTTTATGAATTGCGGCGGCGATATCAATGCAATTCCGAAGTATTGCATTACGGTTGGAATGAAGGAAATGTTCATGGCTAAAAAGGTCAGAATGTGTATGCCCCGCGACTGGAATGCCGGAGCACTCAGAAAAGTTCTTCACGGCGAAATAACGGCAAAGGTTCCATGCTCGCTTTTCCAAAACCATCCCGACGCAATGCTTTATGCATCTACCGATGCTCTGCAAAGTCCGATTCCTGAAATAAGGGTGTATAACAAATGAGTTATTTACTGATTAAAAATGCCGCCGCAGTCTTTGAAAAAACGGTCAAAGCTACAGATATTTTAATAAAGGGCAACGTAATTGAAGATATCAGTTTTTCGGGCGAAATTCCCGAAAAATGTGAAATCATAGATGCAAACGGAATGTATGTTTCGCCGGGATTTATCGATATTCATGTCCACGGCGGAGGCGGATACGATTTTATGGATTGCAGCGAAAAGGCGTTTTCCGAGATATCGAAAATTCATCTTAAAAACGGTTCGACGACCATTTTGCCGACGGCGGTTTCAGCAAGATTTGACGATATTTTAAAGCTTATCGGCACATACAAAAAAATGCAAAAACACTGTCCGAATTTTTGCGGATTGCATCTTGAAGGACCGTATATTTCAAAAAAGCAAAAAGGCGCACATAATGAAGCACTTTTGCATTCGCCTACCGAATACGAAACAGAAATGCTCTGCTCCGAGGGCAAAGGCGTTATCAAGAGAATAACGGCGGCATTTGAACTTGAAAATATGGCAGAGTTTTCAAAAAAGATGACAGAGCGCGGTGTTATGATGTCTCTGGGCCACAGCGATGCAACAAGCGATGAAGCGTTTGAGGCATTCAGACACGGTTTTTCACACATTACGCATTTATACAGTGCAACTCCTACTGTGCGTAAAATCAATCAGGTGATAAAAGCCGGTGTAATTGAGGCTGCGTATTTAGATGACAATGTGACGGTTGAACTGATTGCAGACGGAAAGCACGCAGCAGTTGATGCATTAAAGCTTGCCGTTAAGATAAAGGGCACTGATAAGGTGTGTCTTGTTACGGACGCACTAAGACCCGCAGGAACAGATGTCAAGGAAAGCTATCTTGGAGAAGTCAAGGAAGAAAACAGAGTGATAATCGAAGACGGTGTGGCAAAACTGCCCGACAGATCAAGCTTTGCCGGAAGCATTGCAACATCGCGTATGCTGCTTGAAAGAGCGGTAAATCACTACGGTTTCTCAATTACGGATGCAGTTAAAATGCTCACTTTATCCCCTGCCAAAATTTTGGGACTTGAAGGTAAAGGAAGTCTTAAAAACGGATATACGGCGGATATTTTGGTATTTGATCCGCAATTTAATATAAACAAAGTTATTCTGGGCGGAAAATTAATAAAAACCGAAGATTAACAAAAACCGAAAATTTATAAAGAAGGATGGATAATAAAATGACAGACTTTTTATTTGATGTGATTGCAACAGAGCTTGAAGATGCAGTCGGCAGAGAAAACTGTTCAACAAGAACAATAGACAAACTGACACACAGTGTTGACTACTTTTGGCTTTCAAGAATGTGGGCTGACAGAGGACTGAGAATGCCCGAGGGCGACTTTATTGTTGCGCCGAAAAATGCAAAAGAAGTTTCTGCCGTATTAAAAATTGCAAACTACTATAAAATTCCTGTAACCACCTGGGGAGCAGGCGGCGGAACACAGGGCGGAGCTATTCCGGTATGCGGAGGCATCGTTCTTGACACCAAAAGAATGAATAAAATCTACGATGTAAACGAACAGGGAATGTACATAGAATGCGGAACGGGTGCAATATATAAGCACATTGAATGGGCAGCAAACGAAAAGGGATACGCAACAATGCACTATCCGTCATCGCTCACCTGCTCAACTGTCGGAGGATTTCTTGCACACCGAGGTATAGGCGTTTCGTCAACAAAATACGGCAAGATTGACGATATGGTGCTTCAGATGGAGGTTGTACTGCCAAACGGAGATATAATTGAAACCTCGCCGGCGCCAAAGCATGCGGCAGGTCCCGACCTTAACCAGATATTCATAGGCTCGGAAGGAACACTCGGCGTTATGACAAAGGCGCAGATGAGAATTTATGAACAGCCGGAATCCAGACAATTCAGAGGTTTTCTTTTCCACAATATGACAGATGCATTTAATGCGGGGCGCGAACTTTTGCAGAAATTCAAGCCATCGGTAATGCGTCTTTATGACGAAGCCGAAACTGCATCGCTTATCAAAAAAATTGTCGGCGTTGAAAAGAAGGGCGCATTTATGAATATCGCAATCGAGGGAGTTAAAGAAATGGCAGACCTCGAAATGAAGATACTTCTTAATACATTTGAAAAGTACGGAGCAGAGGATTTAGGCTCGGAATACGGCGAAAAGTGGTGGAAAGAAAAAATTACATTCTTCTACCCCGGACATATGATGGATATACCGCAATGTTTCGGTACAATGGATACAATTGCACCGTACGATAAAATCGAAAAAATTTATTGGGAAATGAAAAAAGCAATTGAAACAAACTTCCCGCAGGCAAAATTTATAGCTCACTTCTCACACTGGTATGAGTGGGGATGCATGATTTACGACAGATTTATAGTTGATGGAAATGATGTTCCGAAAGATCCGCACGAGGCATTTAGATTGCACCAGGCAATATGGAACTGCGGCGTAAGAACCGCTCTTGCAAACGGCGGTGTTGTAAACGACCATCACGGTGTGGGAATTAAACTCGGACGTCTTATGAAAGAGCAGTACGGACCTGCAATGCAAGTGTTTGAGGGAATAAAAAAGCAGCTTGACCCGAATGGCATTATGAATCCGTTTAAACTCGGATTATAAGGAGGAGATTATTATGCATTTTAGTAAAAAATCAAAAGAACATATAGATTCATGCCGTTTTTGCTGGATGTGCCATCATGTATGTCCGATCGGAAATGCAACAGGTCTTGAAAGAAATACGGCACGTGCAAGAGCGCTTGGGTTATCGCTTGTGGCAAGAGGTGCAATCGAATATTCGGATGATATAATTGCAAACGTTTATGAGTGTTCGCTTTGCGGAGGCTGCATGACCGACTGCGTTACAGGCTGGGATCCCGTTATGTTTACAAAAGAAGCAAGACTCGGCGCAGCGCTTGACGGAAAATTGCCGAAATACGTTATGAAAATGATTGAAAACTACCAGACAAAAGGCAATATTTACGGAGCGGAGAAAAATGCAAATATCCCGGAAATTGACGGCGGAGATATTCTTTTCTTCACGGGAGAAGATACAAGGGCGAAGGGCTGTGCAAAAAATGCGGTTGAACTTCTAAAAAAAGCCGGAGTAAATTTCACACTCTTAAAAGACGAACCGAACAGCGGATATTCGATGGACTTTTTAATAGGTGCGGCAGCAGAAACAAAAGAAATTATGGAAAACTGCGCAAAAATTTTAAACAATTACAAAAAAGTTGTATGCTACGACCCTGCGGATGCAAAGGTTATGAAGCGTGAATACAAGGAATGGGGAATTAATCTTACGGCAGAAGTTGTTACCTTCACCGAATTTATTTTGGAACTTATAAAAGAAGGAAAGCTTAACGTAAAAAACAGCGGTGCAATTCTGACCCCTCAGGACAGTCCCCTTCTTGCAAGAGATTTAGAAGAAACCGAGCCTGTAAGAGAAATTTTATCAGCGTGCGGAAATGTTAAAGAAATGCTTCTTAACAGAGAACATACAATGCTTGCGGGAAACTTAATTATGAACGAATATATGCCCGATGTGATTGAAAAGGTTGCCGAAAACAGATGGATTAACGCAAAAA
>CABUQL010000064.1 GCA_902493665.1 uncultured Eubacteriales bacterium | reverse complement strand
ATTTTGTCTTCGCCGCCGTCAATTCCTAAAATCATATCGCCGAAAACCTTGTCGCCGATGCATTTTGTTTGCGCATAAAGTATGTTTGCGGCAATTTTTTTGTCGATTGCCATTTGTGTGATGATTGGCGTTCCCGCAACAAGCGCACCGTTGTATACAACACGTATTGTGTTTTTCGAAAGTTCTTCCGGAACGGGATTTTCGTCACCGCCGGAGGAAAATACAAGCTTCTTTGCGGCATTTGATTTCGGCGAAGTGAAAATGTCGTTTACAAGTCCTTCTTCGGCAACACTGCCTTCGTCCAAAATCGCAACACGGTTGCATATTTTTTCAACAACGCTCATCTGATGGGTTATAATTATAACCGTAATTCCCATTTCGCGGTTGATTTTTTGAATAAGTTCAAGTATAGATGCCGTAGTTTTCGGGTCAAGCGCACTTGTTGCCTCATCGCAGAGAAGAATTTTCGGATTTGTTGCAAGCGCTCTTGCAATTGCAATTCTTTGCTGCTGACCACCCGAAAGTCTTGACGGATATGCGTTTTCTTTGTCGGGAAGTCCGACAGTTTCAAGAAGCTTGCGCGCTTTTTTCTTTGCCTCTTCTTTTTTTACGCCCGCAAGCTCAAGCGGAAAGCAAATATTGTCGATGCATGTTCTTTGCATAAGAAGATTAAAGCTTTGGAAAATCATAGTTACATTCCGTCTTATTTCACGAAGTTTTGGGGCGGAAAGCTCGCCGATGTTTACACCGTCAATAATAACATCGCCTTCGGTCGGACGCTCGAGCATATTAATGCATCTTACAAGCGTGCTTTTTCCGGCACCGCTCATACCTATAACGCCGTATATGTCACCGTCGTTTATTGTAAGCGAAATGTTTTTAAGCGCTTCAACCGTGCCGTCGGAGGTGTTAAACGATTTCGATAAATTCTTAATTTCTATCATATAAATCTCCATTCTTATAATGTTAAAAAGTTTTGTGCTTGATTATAAAGCAATAACCACCTAAAATGCAGGACGTGTTTATCGGTGCATATTGGGTGGCAGATTGCTTTTGCTTTATTTTGAAATTTACTTAATGGGGTCAAGTGTTGTCTGTTTTCCGCCGTAAAGTGCAAGCGGTTCAACATGGATTGCGCCTACAGAAACAATGTGTGTTCCGTTCTGGTTGTTGAAGTCTTCAAGGTAGGGGAGGTGCTGGAAGTAGTTTGCATCGATTTCACCGCTGTCAACAACGTTGTTAGGCTGAACATAATCTGTAAATTCTTTTATTTCAAGTTTAACGTTTTTCTTTGCTAAAATATCTTTAACAACTGCAAGGATTTCCGCATGAGGTGTGGGAGATGCCGCAACTGTTATTGTCTGACCTGCAAGAGAAGCGTAGTTAACCGAATCGTCATATCCGTTTCCGGGATTTTCAACAGTGCTTACAACAGAACCGTCGTATTTTGATGTGATAAAGTCTGCAACTTCTTTGCTTTCGAGAGCAGCTTTTAAAGCTTTGATTTTGTCTGTGTTTTCGTTTCCTTCTTTAACTGCCAAAATGTTGCCGTATTTTGAAGACGAACCTTCTATAAGAAGCGAATCCGAAACAGGATTGAGTTTTGCCTGAATAGCATAGTTTGAATTGATTATAGCGTAATCAACGTCTTTTAAAACGTTGGGAAGCTGAGCAGCTTCGATTTCTTTAAAAGCAATGTTTTTCGGATTGCTTTCGATATCTTTGATTGTTGCCGTTATGCCTGCGCCGTCTTTAAGTTTAATGTAACCGTTGTCCTGCAAAAGAAGAAGTGCACGTGCTTCGTTTGTTGTGTCGTTAGGTACTGCGATTGTAATTTGCGAACTGCTTTGGCATCCTGCAAAGATTGCAGTTGAAAGTGCTATTGCTAAAACAAATGATAATATTTTTTTCATAATAATCTCCATTCCGCCACCCTGCATCGGCATAATTTGTAATGGAAATCTCTTATCGGCAGGGTTAGGAATGATAAGAGATTATTACGCCCATGTGCGTTTCCGGGCAATGTGAGGAAAATTTCGCACGGGCATAAATTCCGCCGGAGGCTGATGTGAAAGTTTCTTTTACATTAAGTCCTCCAAAATTTATAGTTTTTTAATTGATTTTTAAAGTTTAAGTCACATACAATAAATACCGCACATTCGGCAAAGTGTGTTTTTGAATGTTTTCTGACTTCTTTTTAAAGTATTCATTGTAACAACCTCCTAAAAACTTATTGAATTACTATGATTCAAAGTATATCACGCATTTCGCCGTTTGTCCAATACACATTACTTATGGAAATATATAGTTTAAAACTATAGCTAATTACTAAGTTATAACATTTTCAAAAGCAAAACCCGCCTTCACCGGTTTGGCAAAAGCGGGTTTTAAAATATAGAGAGAAATGATTGAAAACTGTTTTATTCTTCAACAAGTGTTGTTATTGATTTTGCTTTAAGCGTAATAACTGCGCTGCCGTTTGAAATGTCTGCGCCTTCGCCCGATACAAGTTTTTCGCTTTCGGTTGAAACGCAGCTTGTAAGACGGCTCTTTGAAAGACCGTTTACTGTAACGCTTACATCGCTTTCGCCGTTGTTAACCGCAACGATAACAATTTTGCCCGTTTCGGGATTGATTGTTGAAGTAACTGTTATATCTTTGTTTTCACTGTATGCGGCAATTCTCTTGTCGCCCGGTGTTATAAATTTTGAAAAATGTCCCAAACTGTAATACTCGTCATTTAACATCATTTTCTTGCTTTCATCGTTATAATCAATGAGCGATTCACTGTTTTGCTGACCGAGATTGCTTGATTTTCTCATTCCGTACCAGTAGAGGTAGGCATTGTAGTTGTGATTTAAGTGGTCTGCTATTTCGTTTGCGTATCTTAAAAGTTTTTCGCCGTTGTTTTCACGCTTTTTGGAAGGCGATTCGCATCTTTCGGCCTGAATAAGAGGTTTGTTGAATCTCTCAAGGTTTGCGGTGTCAAGTGCGTTTTTGTCATAAGCATAACTATGTGCAAGGACAAGCTCAAGTCCGTTTTTCGTAAAGTCCGGGTCAAGTCTTTCGAAGTTTTTCATAAATGTGTTTGTGCTTGTCTGAGTCGAGCTTTCGGGAGCACCCACAAGCGCGTCGATGTTTTCGTTTTTGAACTTTTCCGTAACAAGTTTTGTAACGGCAAGAAGGTCTGCATACGAGTATTCGCATGATGCATAAGGCGTGCTGCCGTCGGGCTCGTTCTGAATTGAAACCCACTTAACGTCAAATCCTAAATCGTTTTTGTAATATTTTGTCCATCTTGCAAGATATTCCGCATAATCGTTATAGTGCTCTTTTGCAAGAATGTTTTTCTTTTCCGTTTTTCCTACAACCGAATTGTTTTCCTTCATCCATGACGGGGGACTCCACGGTGTTGCAAGGAAGGTGATGTTCGGATTGATTTTTAAAGCGGTGTTTGAATACCAAATCTGGTGTTTGTCGGCGTCCATATCCCAAACGTCTTTTTCGGGGTTTATTGTATACTGAAATTCAGGATTGAAGTTTGACGCATCTTTTGGTGTGTACGGATTTATTTCAAGTCTTATAATGTTTAAACCGATACCTGTGTTTTTGTCAAAAAGCGCATCCATTGTTTTTTTCTGCATTTCTTCGGAGGATTCCATAAGATAATATGCATTGTGGTTTGCCGAAGCGCCGAAACCGTAGATTTCCTGTTTAACATTGTCGGAATAAACGTTGATTTCGTTTTTGCTTTCGGGCGATGTTACAAGCACTTTCTGCGATTTGTCATCCCAGTCAACTTTGCAGTCAAGACTTTCGGCAATAAATCTTACAGGAACCATTGTTCTGTAGTTTATGAGCTGTGCACCTACATCAAGCGCAGTTTCCTTGCCGTTAATGTAAGCGGTTGTGCTTCCTATTGTAAGCTTTATTTCTTTGGTTCCTTTTTTAGCGGTAACTGTTTGCGTTGCATCGTCCCAGTAAACGGATGCACCGAGTTTTTCAAATATCTTGCGGAGCGGAACGAGCGTTCTGTCGCTTATTACAACAGGAGCCTGGTCGCCCGAGAATATTACTTTGTTGTTGTCGATATAAACTGTTACGCCGAGGTTTGCAAGTTTTATAAGCTCGTCGTTTGTAAGGGTAGGCTGAGTTTTTGGGATTTCGTCGGAAACTTCAACCGTAACATTGTCAATGTATAAATCGGAAACGGTAACGTCTGCATGGGGAACGCCAGAAACAAATACCTGGTCAAGAGTTATTCCGTAAAGCTCTTCGCCTTTGTTTGTGTATGCGAGCTCAACTTTTGTCCATTCGCCTTTTTTAACGGTGTATTTGTAATCTTTTCCGAAGTAGTATTCTTTGCCGTTTCCTGCGGCGCCGAGGAAGTTTATAATACCGATATTAAACTGACCTGCCTCAACATCGGAGGAATTTGCAACCATAACCATCATTGAAATTTTGTAATTTGTTCCCTGTGTCATGGAAAGACCGTCGAAAACATTCATAAATTTGGCTCTTGCGTAAGTAAACGTTCTTCCTGCAAAGAGAAGTGATTTTCCTGTTCCGCCTGCGTCGTATGCAACATCGCTGCTTATTGAAAAGTTTGATGCAAACGCACCGCCGCCGCCTTCAATGCCAAGCGATGCAGCGTCTTTTGCATCGTTAAAGTCAATTACATTTTTGGTTCTTGTCGGTTCGCTTGGTTTTGCCGGTTCTGAGGGTTTAGACGGATTGGAAGGCTCTGTCGGATTTAAGGGAGCGGTTGGAGCGCTTTTGCCCAAAACAACCGAAACATCGTCAACATAAATTGTAGATGTAACAATGCCGCCGCAGTTATCCTGTGTTATTCCGAGCTGTGTTATAATCGGATTTGACGGGGTAAATGTAAAAGAAAGAAGCGTCCAGGTGTTTGCTTTAATATCGCTTTTAACACTTTTTATCGGATTTGTTGCATACTGCGTGTTTGTGTCTGAAAACGCACCTAACATAAGACGTGAATCTTCAAGAGTGTAAACCCACATAGACGCAGTGATTTCTTTTCCCTGCATATCGCTTGTTATAGCATTTGTAAATTTGATTCTGTGATACTCTTTCGTTCTTTCGGAAAGTTTAAGCGATTTTCCACTTCCCGTTGTGTGGTCGTATTCCGTTGAAAGAGTTACATTTTTGCCGGCATATCCGCCGCCTAAGATAAACAGATTGTCTGTTGAAGTAAGATTGTCAAAATTAAGTGAAAATGACACATCTCCTTCGGCATAAGACGGAATTACGGATAAAACCATAATCATTGCAACCAAAAGCGCAATAAATTTTTTCATTTTAAATCCTCCTTAAAATTTTGTTTTTTATTTATATATTTTTTATAAATCGGTAACACTGCATATCATTTTGTAATCTATGCCTTTTCTTATTTCATCTCCGTCAAACGGAAGACGTTTTTCCAAAAGCTCGTCGATTTTGTCAATTTTGCCGTTTAAGTAATCGCTGAGCCTTTCTATGGCCGTGTCGATTCTCATAAGCACACCGCCGTAGCGGATGTCGAGAACCTCCCAGCCGATTGGCTTGTATTCGTCAAAAAAGTGATTTCTGTGAGAAATCCTAAGCTTTTTAACATCTTTGTAAAGACGCGGCAAAACATTTTCGCAGTAATCGGCAAGTGCGGCTTTGTCATTTTCAAGATATGCTTTTGTGATTTTAACGCCTAAGTTTGATTTTGTTTCTAAAACGTTTGCAAGATTTTCGTAAAATTCGAACATATTTTTATATGAAGGATAATTTTTTGCGTTTTGCGCCAGTTTTTCTTTAAGCGCCTTGTAATGCGGTGCAAAATCAAAATCTTTGATATAATAATCGCAAAGGCCCATCATAATATCCTGGTATAAAAATACTCTTGAAAGTGAATTGTTTGTTGTTGATTTGTCGTTAAATCCGTCTGCCGTGTCGATTTTTTCAATGTCCGAAAAAGCATTAATGTCGGCTTTTACCGCACTTTCAAACATTTTTGCATCACCGTTATCATCATTAAAATCATTTCCGTAAAAACGCTGTGCAAAATACAAAAGTCCTTTGATTGCGGCAAACGTGCTGCTTTCTGTGTGGTCGTCGCCCCACACGCAGGCAATAACCTCTTTTACATCTTTGTTTTTACACGCAGTAATTGCGGTATTTAATATGTGCTTGCTCTTATTGAAATAAGAACCGAACGTTCTGTTCGAAGGGGCACATCCCGCAAATATAAGCTCACCGCCGAGATATCTTGTTTTATCAATCATATTTTCATAAAATGAAACGTCATCATGATAATAGTCCCAGTAAACTGCCTGCATATTTTCGGGGAGAGTGTTTTTGTCGCTTTCGTCAAAACTTACGCTTTCATCATAATAATCGTCTGTTTTTGATTTCATTCTGAAAAACATATCACCCCACATCATCGGCTTAAGATTATATTTTTGAGTGATTTCGTAAAGCTTTTTAAGGTGGAATTTCATAATTTCCGACTGTTTTGTATATCCATTTTCCTTGAGATATTTTCCGAGTCCCAAATTCCATGCCTCGTCAAGACCAATATGTATTCTTCGTGTTTTAAAAGTTTTTGAGGCAGCAGATATCATTTTGTCGATAAGTGCGTATGTTCTGTCATCTCCGACGAGCAAAATGTCGGGAGAGTCTGAAATTTGCTTGTAAACCGGTCTTTTGATAGGGTCTTTTAAGTGACCGAGTGTCTGAATACAGGGAATAAGTTCAATTCCGAACGAATCGGCAAAGGCGTCGATTTCTTTAAGCTCGCTTTGGCTGTATCTCGGACGCATATTTCCAAAATACGGCTCGCCTTCTATGTCATAGCAGTCCTCACAGTAAAGCATCATCATATTGTAGCCCATAGAGGCTAATATAATTGTCATTTGCTTTAGAGTTTTCATATTCATAAGTGAGTTTTTCTGCGCTCCGTCAAACATTGCTCCGAGTGTTTTTAAGCTAAAAATTTCTTCTTTTTCAAAAGATTCTTTTTCTTTGTCAGCCTTAAGTATGCAAATCGCCCTGAAAATCTTAA
>CABUQL010000063.1 GCA_902493665.1 uncultured Eubacteriales bacterium | reverse complement strand
AGTATTTTTGTTTTTACGCTTATTATAGGATTTATAATTATCGTCCAATTGAAGCGGAGAATCAGCTTTGTTAAGTTTAATGAACTTGAAAGACAGAAAAAATACGAAGATTACCACTCGTTACAGAGCAAGCGTTCGATTGACAGAATTAATATACTTTGCTCATATCATATAAATCTTTCACAAAACACCTGCGAAAACAAAATTGATTTAATGAAAGACCTTATGCCCGAAGGCACGTTTCTTTCGGCAGAAAGCTTTTTTGAACTTGTCGGCGGACACATACATGAAAACGACCGCGAAAGATTCGCTAATATTATGTCGACAGATTCTCTTATCGGGGCGTTTAAGTTTGGTAAAACGAGTGTGCAGAGTGACTTTTTGTTTTATATAAAAAACGAAAGATACGTTTGGCTGCGTATAATTGCAGACCTTATGCAAAACCCTGTAACAGACGATTATGAGGCGATTGTTTATGCAATAGGAATAAACAACGAAAAGCGTCTTGAGCAAATAGGCAAAAAGCTTATCGGCGAAAACTTTGAGGCAATGGGGCTTATAGACGTAAAATCAAGACGTGTTTTCGGAATTAAAACGCTCGGAAACAAAACTTTGTTAAAAAACAATTATGTCTTGAAAAACGGCATAGATTACGACGAATCCATGGAAAGTGTTTTAAAGAACTTTGCATCGGAAGCAGAGCTTTTGCACCTTAAAGATGATATGAGTTTTGACAATGTTATAAAAAAACTTGAAACGTCGCCTTTTTACAATGTCACCGTTCATTTAGGCGGCGAAAGGCTAAAAAAAGACAGTTATTACAGAGTTCAGTTTTCATACGTCGATGATTACAAAGAGAGCGTAATGGTATCGTGCGAGGATATAACCGATATTTTATTAAGCAAGCTCGACACGCAGACTGGTCTTTACAACTCAACGGGATTCCACGAAAAAGTGACGGAATGGATAAAAAACAACCCCGGAAAAAAGTTCCGTATTTACCGCTACAGCCTTGACGGTTTTTCAATGTCACAATAACATACGGATATGAGGCCGGAAACAAAATTATAAGAGATATGGGTAAATATATGCGTATGTCGAACTCAGACGGCAATTTTGCGGCGCATATTTCAGCTGATGATTTTATCCGTTTCTGCGATGCTGATTATCCTACGGCTGAAGAATACTACGAAAGATATACAAAAGCATTTTTAAATTATGAAATTCCGTATCCTCTTTCTTTGCGCATCGGAGTATACGACCTTTGCGAAGAAGGATGCGATTCGTTTGTTATGAGCCATAAGGCAAGTCTTGCTTTAAAATCCATTAAGGACGATTTGTCAACGCACATTGCATATTACCAAAAGGGACTTATGGAAATTACAAAATACCAGCATGACCTTTTGATGGAAGTTGATAATGCAGTAAAAAACAATCAGTTTGAAGTTTATTTCCAGCCCCAGTTTAATCATAAGGGCGAGGCAGTGGGAGCGGAGGCTCTTGTAAGATGGAACCACCCCGAAAAAGGGCTTATCGGTCCGTCAGAGTTTATTAATCTTTTTGAACAAAGCAAACAAATCACGCTTCTTGATTCCTATGTGTGGGAAAAGTGCTGTATGTATATTAAAAAGTGGAAAGACGAGGGAATAAATCTTCCCGTTTCGGTAAACGTTTCAAGAATAGACATACGTGATAAAAAAATCCGTCAAAAACTTTCATCACTTGTTGAAAAATACGGCATTTCGCCTAAAATGCTAAGGCTTGAAATTACCGAAAGCGCTTATCTTACCGAAACCGAAAGTTTAAAAGAAGCCGTTTGCACATTTAAAAAAGCAGGATTTATTGTGGAAATGGACGATTTCGGTTCGGGATATTCGTCGCTTAACATTTTGCAGGATCTTGATATCGATGTATTAAAAATTGACAAAAAGCTTGTGTCAAAAGTCGGTATCGGCGATGAGAAAAGCGACAGTATTTTCCGCTCTGTTATCGAAATGGCACGTCTTTTGAAAATTGCAATTATCGCAGAAGGTGTTGAAACAAAAGAGCAGATTGATTATTTAAAATCGACAGGATGTATGGTTATGCAGGGATACTATTTCGGAAGACCCGTGCCTTATGACGAGTTTGATAAGTTTATAAAAAGCAAAAAACAGACTGATAAGTAAACATTGGAGGAACGTCAATGAAAAAAGATGGCGTAAAAGACGGGTATATTTCAAGAGATTTACTTTTAAATATTATGTGCGATGGAGACAAGATAAGGACAGGGGATATAGTAAGAGTGAAATAAGAAACAGAAAAAAGCGCGTTTATTGAATACCGTATAATGCAAAGCGGTAAGGTTAGATGGATAAGAGCCGCAATCAGTACAACGCAATTACAGGTGTTGAAAAGTCGATTCAAGTTGCTATTTTTTATGATATCACAGGGGAAAAGTAACAAAACCTGCTTTTAGAAAAGTTGAAAGAAAAAGTTAATGCTTTGAAACAATGATTATATTGCGTCAGTGCAAATAAAAAGAGCCGGGAGTAAACTCTCAGCTCTTTGTTTTTGTAAAAAATCGGGAAAGGTGTAACTAACAGTCTTACAGACAAAAATTTAAAGTATTATACAAATAAGTCCGCCGCTGCCTTCGTTTATGATTTTCTCCAGCGTTTCCTGAAGTTTTTCCCTTGCGTCAACGGGCATTTTATAAAGTTTGTTTTGAAGTCCTTCATTTACAAGCTCGTGAACGGATTTTCCGAAAATATTTGATTCCCATATTTTTTCAGGGCTTTCGTCAAACTCTTTTAAAAGATAATGCACAAGCTCTTCCGATTGCTTTTCCGTTCCCACAATAGGCGAAACCTCTGTTTCTACCTCGGCGCGTATCATATGTATGCTCGGTGCCGACGCTCTTAAGCGCACGCCGAAACGGTTTCCCTGTTTTACGATTTCGGGTTGTTCAAGCGTTAAATCGTCAATTGTCGGGGTAACAATTCCGTATCCGACCTCGTTTACTTCTTTTAGGGCAAAGGCAATTTTATCGTACTCTTTTTTTGTTTTTGAAAGCGATGTTATAAGTTCTAAGAGTGTGTCCTTGCCGCTTATTTCAAGGTTTGCCTGTTCGCCCAAAATCTTATAATATAAATTCTCGTCGGTGTCAATTTTAAGAAGGACCTTTCCGCAGCCGAGGTTTATGTTTGTAACGCTTATTTTTTCAATGTATTCGTACTTGGAAAGATAAGAAATAATCTGCGTGTGTTCTCTTATTTTCGTAACGCTTTTAACGGACTCCAAAACACGCTCGTATATTCCCGCTTTAAGCCAGTGCGAGTTTTCCAAAACGTCAACCCAGTCGGGGATATTAATTGAAATTTCGGTAAGCGGAAATTCAAATAAAATTTTCTCTATAATTTTGTTGATGTCGTCTGCGCAAAGTTCTTCGCAGTTAACGGCGCATACCGTAACGTTGTGCTTCTTTTCGATTTCATCTTTTATTCTCTGCGCCTCTTCGCCGTTTGGATTTGCCGAATTTAAAAGTACAATAAACGGCTTGTTTATTTGCTTAAGCTCGCTTATAACACGTGTTTCCGCCTCAATGTAGTCGCTTCTTGCTATGTCCGTCACACTTCCGTCGGTTGTTACAACAAGACCGATTGTCGAGTGCTCGGTAATAACTTTTTTTGTGCCGATTTCCGCTGCATCGCAAAACGGAATTTCTTCTTCGTACCACGGCGTTTTAACCATTCTTTGCTCGCCGTCTTCAATGTGTCCCAAAGCACTGTCTACAATGTATCCCACGCAGTCAATCATTCTCACATTAAAAGTTGCCTCGTTTGAAAGCGTTATTTTAACTGCTTCATTAGGGATAAATTTCGGCTCGGTTGTCATAATCGTTCTTCCGGCGGCGCTTTGCGGAAGTTCGTCTGTTGCACGCTCTCTTTTATATGCATTGCCGATGTTTGGTAAAACGAGCAAATCCATAAATTTTTTAATAAAAGTGGATTTTCCGGTTCGCACAGGTCCGACAACGCCTATATAGATATCGCCCTGCGTTCTTGAAGCAATATCCTGATATATGCTGTTCATATTTTGTCCTCCTTAACAATCATCGTTTCTATATGTATATTGGGGCGTGGACAAAAATATAACAGTTTTTTATAAGATAATTTGAGCAAAACAAAACAAGCATTTTTTCAAATAAAAAAGCAGAAATTCTCATTCGGCTTAATATAATATCAGAATAAATCAAAGCCGGAATAAACGATACGATAAAAATTTTAAGTCTTTTTAGCTTTTAGTGATAACAAAAACAGCGGTGCGGTTAATGCATCGCTGTTTTATCTTTAAAACAAATTTTATTTTTCCAAAAATCTTTTAAGCACATAGTTGTGCGCCTCTGTTTCGAGTTTATCGTCAAGCGGAGCAAGCGTTATTTTTTTCTGATACTTTTTTTCGAGGGCATTTTTAATTATATAGTCGGAAAGTTTCGGATTTTTTGGGAGCAGGGGGCCGTGAAGATATGTTGCGACAACGTTTTTATAGATAACTCCTTCGCCGTCTTTATCATCGTTGTTTCCGAATCCGTATTTAACTTTTCCGAGCGGTGTGTGGTCTCCGATATACGTTCTTCCGCCGTGGTTTTCAAAGCCGACTATTGTGGAGTTTATAACACTGCTTTCCAAAATGATGTTTCCTATAAGTCTGCCTTTTTTTTGCTCGGTGTAAATGTCTAAAATTCCGAGCCCTTTAATTGTTTCGTTTTCGAGTTTATAATAATTTCCCAAAAGCTGATATCCTCCGCAAACGGCAACAAGAACACCGTTTTTTTCAACGTAATCGGAAAATTCTTTTTTCATTTCGTACATTCTGTTGCACACGAGAAGCTGCTCGCGGTCCGAGCCTCCGCCGACAAAAATGATATCAAGGTTTTCAAAATCTATACTGTCGTTTAATTCGTATTTTTTAACTTCCGTTTCGATTTCTCTGAGGTTCATACGTCTTACAAGCGCCAAAATGTTTCCTCTGTCACCGTACAAATTTAAAAGGTCGGGATAAAGATGTCCTATATTAATTTTCATTGTTATCCTCCTTTTTGTCCGTCTCGGATTCGTTGTCCTCTTTTGAAAGCTCTAAAAGATTTGTCTGCGTTGAAAACAGAGCCGTATAATTTACAAGAACATAGCACGTTCTTTTTGATGCGTAAAATATTTTTTTGAGATTTTCTTTTGTGTTGTCCAAAATATTGATATCTGTAAAACCACCGTATTTAAGACGGAGCGCAAGGTCGTTTTTCCTTATTCCTCCGGCATAAAGAAGGTTTATGTTTGCGTCCTTTAAAAGCTCAAAATCAACATCCCATATCCACGAAATGTCTTTTCCGTCCTGTGCGTTGTCGTTTATAACAATGAAAACGTCTTTTTCGCTTTTGTCGTCGATAAGCGTTGCGATTGCCTGGTTAAATCCCGCAGGATTTTTTGAAAGATTAAAAACAACCTGCTTGCCGTTTATTGTAAATGTTTCCATACGTCCGATTTGCGGTTTGTATGCGTTAAATACGTCGGTTATGATGCCGAGATTAAGATTTAAGCTTTCGTATGCGCCAAATGCGGCAAGGACGTTGTAAATATTGTAAAATCCCTTGTAATTTAAGTCGAGATGAACGCTTTTTCCTTTAAAATCAATGTCAAATTTCATACCGCCGTCAAGATCGATGTTTACCGCACTGTAATCGGGGTCGGGTCTCTTAAAACCGCAGTTTTTGCAAAAATAATTTCCGAGCTGGCTGTAATGATAATAATTATAAGTAAGCTCATTTCCGCAGCAAAGGCAAAATCTTCCTTCTTTAATTTCATTTGTTTTAAGATTGCTTTCTTCGCTTATGCCGTAGTAAACCGCTTTATATTTTGTGCCGAAATATGCGGAAAGCGGGTCATCGGCATTTAAAATAAGCTCAAAATCGTTTCTTAAATAATCAAAAGCTTCGCTTAAAAGTTTTATTGTAATGTCAATTTCGCCGTAGCGGTCAAGCTGGTCGCGGAAAAGATTTGTAATTATAATTTTGTCGGGTTTAACGTGCTTTACAATGTGTCTTAAACTTGCCTCGTCGCACTCAATAACCGCATAATCGGCATTTATTTTGCCTGTTAAAGACGCACCGTTTACGTATGCGCACGCAACGCCGGGGAGCATATTTGCGCCGACGTTATTGCAGATAACGTTTTTGCCCGAGCTTTTAATCAGTGAATACAGAAGATTGCTTGTTGTTGTTTTTCCGTTTGTTCCGCAGATGAAAATTGTTTCTTTTTTAACTTGCTTAGCCAAATCCGAAAGAACACCGGCGTATATTTTCATAGCAATGCTTCCGGGTGTCGATGAGCCTTTTTTGCCCAAAAGTTTTCCGAAAAAAATCGCAAGCTTTGCAGTGCAGATTGAAACTAATTTTTTTGTATTATTAAGTATTTTTGACATTTTATCACCTTGAAGAGTAATTTGTTACGTATAACAGTATACAGTAAAAATATGTATTTTGCAATGATTTTGTAAAATTATTCATAAATGCCTTTTGCGATAATATATTTTATTGTGACAGGACTTAATTTTTAATATGCCTCTTATTTTTTAAATGATTTGAAAGCAAGGTGAAGTGTTTTGAAAAAAAGCAAATATAAAATGCATCGCACAAAGATAAAGGGCAGAGAAAAAAGCGAAGATAAAAACAGGTATGAAAAAGGATTTTTTATAAGATGCGCCGTCTGTTTGCTGATACTTTTGATATCGTATTTTGTGTCGGAGAGCAACAGCGCAGTTTTTGACGGTGCGAAATCGTATATTGCAAATGTTTTGGAGGAAAGCACCGACATAAAAAAAACGGGAAAACAAATCAGCGACACGTATATGAAAATAATGACGAAGTTCGGCAAAGAAACAGTGCCGGTTGATAAATTTACGGGCGATAAAGCTCCGCTTGCATCAAACAATGAACACGACCTTCTTATTTTAAATGCCAAAGCAACTGGCAGTGAGAGCGAAACTTTCGAAAACGGCGGCAAAACAGACGAAACGGGCAGTGCAA
>CABUQL010000062.1 GCA_902493665.1 uncultured Eubacteriales bacterium | reverse complement strand
CATAAGGGATCATGCCCCTTATGCCTGTTAAACTTAATTATTCTGATATTTGTTTTTTTACAAGACTTTCGCCGCAGTAAATCTCACGGAGTTTCGGTTTTTCTATCTTGCCCGTAGGATTTCTCGGAACATCTGCAAAAATGATTTTATGCGGTCTTTTGTATCTTGGAAGTTCAAGACAGAATTTATTTACTTCATCTTCCGACAAAGAAAATCCTTCTTTTACTTCAATTATTGCGGCAGTTATTTCACCGAGTCTTTTATCGGGAAGGCCTATAACCGCAACATCTTTTATTGCGTTATTCTTACGCAGAAAATCTTCTATTTGAACTGATAAATATTTTCACCGCCCGAAATTATAACATCTTTTTTTCGGTCGACAAGATATATAAATCCGTCTTCGTCTTCTTTAGCCATATCGCCTGTAAAAAGCCAGCCGTCCTGCAAAACTTCTTTTGTTGCCTTTTCATCGTTGTAGTAACAATTCATAACTCCGGGGCCTTTAACCGCAAGCTCGCCGACGTCGCCTTTTTTAACTGTGTTTCGGTTTTCGTCAACAATTTTTACCTGCCAGCCGTAACCTGCTTTTCCGATTGCGCCGACTTTATGAATATTTTCAACGCCGAGATGAACACAACCCGGTCCGATTGATTCGCTGAGTCCGTAGTTTGTGTCATACTGATGATTCGGAAAATATTTTTTCCATCTTTTTATAAGACTAGGCGGAACAGGCTGTGCGCCTATGTGCATCAAACGCCACTGCGACAAATCGTAATCTTCAAGCTTTACATCGCCTCGCTCAATAGCATCCAAAATATCCTGTGCCCACGGAACAAGTAGCCAGACTATGGTGCATTTTTCTTCGGAAATGGTTCTTAAAATCCATTCGGGTTTAACACCTTTTAAAAGAACTGCTTTTCCTCCGACAAGAAGGCTTCCCATCCAGTGCATTTTTGCACCTGTGTGATAAAGAGGCGGTATGCAAAGGAAAACATCGTCTTTGGTCTGCGAATGGTGGTTTTGCTCAACTTTGCATGCATGCATAAGACTTCTGTGCGCATGGATAATAGCTTTCGGAAAACCTGTCGTTCCCGACGAGAAGTATATTGCCGCGTCATCGTCTTCGGTAAGTTTAATTCCGGGACTTTTTGACGAACAATATGTAACAAGCTCATTATAGCTTTCAGCAAAAGTCGGACAGTCATCACCTACATAAAAAGTATATTTTACATTGGGGATTTTATCGCATATTTCTTCTACCCTTCCCGTGAATTCGGGGCCGAAAACAAGAACATCTGCCTCGGCAAGCTTTACACAGTATTCAATTTCATCTGCCGCATATCTGTAATTAAGCGGAACTGCCAAAGCACCTGTTTTAAGCACACCAAAATATATCGGAAGCCACTCCAAACAATTCATAAGAAGAATTGCAACCTTATCGCCTTTTTTAATTCCTCTGCTTAAAAGAAGATTTGCAAATCTGTTAGATTTTTTATCAAATTCGCCCCACGTAATTTCAGTTCTGAAACTGTCTTTTTTGCTTGTTTCAATAAGGGCATATTCTTTCCATGTAACTCTTTGATTGTCAGCAACTTTCGGATTTATTTCAACCAGGCTGACATCGTCTTTATATTTTAAAGCATTTTCTTCAAGTATATCTGTTATAACCATTTTAAAAATTCACTCCTACAAATTCACTCCTGCAATTAATCTCCGAGACACTCTTTTTTCTGAACATTTACGGTTTCTTCATAGCATTTAAACGCATTATCCGTAAGATCGGCACTCGGTGAATTTGTAAACAGACTTACAACAGGAATTATTACAAGTCCGAAAATCATTGCAAACGCACCGCAGTTTATCGGCGACTGAAGCCAAGCGGGGAATATGCTTCTTGCAGTCATATTAAGTATCATAATAACAGTTCCGAATATGAAACATGTCCATACCGAAGCTTTGGTTGCTTTTTTCCAGTACAATCCGTATATAAACGGAGCAAGAAAAGCACCGGCAAGTGCGCCCCATGAAATACCCATAAGCTGAGCTATGAACGTAACGTTGCTCTTGTACTGCACAACTGCGATTACAACTGAGATTGCGATAAATACAACAATGAGTATTCTTATAATCAAAAGTTGTTTTTTCTCGTTCATATTTTTAACAAGATGACCTTTAATGAGGTCAAGAGTGAGCGTTGAGCTTGATGTTAAAACAAGCGATGACAATGTTGACATCGACGCTGAAAGAACCAAAATCACAACAATTCCTATAAGAATGTCGGGAAGTCCTTCAAGCATCGCCGGAATTATTGAGTCAAAGCCGTTTGCGGCAATATCGATTTTATCGGAAAACAATCTTCCGAATCCGCCGAGGAAATAACATCCTCCGGCAACAACAATTGCAAAGAGAGTTGAAATTACAGTTCCCTTTTCAATTGATTTTTCATTTTTTATTGAGTAAAACTTCTGAACCATCTGAGGAAGTCCCCATGTTCCGAGAGAAGTTAAAATCACAACACACAAAAGGCTGAACGGGTCGGGACCGAAAAACGATGCGAATGCTCCCGGAACATCTGTAACGGACGGGTCATTAACCTCAGCCAAAAGATTTATTGAAGAAATAAATCCTCCGTGCTGAGCAAGCACTGCCCACACAACCGCTACGATACCGCCGAGCATTATAATTCCCTGTATAAAATCATTTACGGCAGTTGCCATATATCCGCCGGCGATAACATACACACCGGTAAGAAGTGCCATAACAATAATGCAAACTGTGTAATCAATGTTAAATGCCATTGAGAAAAGTCTTGACAAACCGTTGTAAAGCGATGCGGTATACGGAATCAGGAATATGAAAACTATAAATGACGCACCGATTTTAAGAGATGTACTGTCATATCTTTTTCCGAAAAATTCAGGCATTGTAGCACTTTTTAAATGCTGAGTCATAAGCCTTGTTCTTCTTCCTAAAACTGCCCATGCCAAGAGCGAGCCGATAAAAGCATTTCCAAGTCCTATCCATGTAGAGGCAATACCGTATTTCCAACCGAACTGTCCGGCATAACCGACAAAAATTACCGCCGAAAAGTACGAAGTACCGTAAGCAAACGCCGAAAGCCACGGACCAACATTTCTGCCTCCGAGCACAAAACCGTTAACATCGGTTGAGTGCTTGCGGCACACAAATCCGACGTAGATCATGACCGCAAAAAAAGCAGCCAGCATAATGAATTTTACCAACATTTTTACCATTCCTTTCTTCGTGTTGAAGAAGGGTATAAAAAACCCGTCCTCACATTATTTTATGAGGACGGGATAATCACCGTGGTACCACCTCATTTCG
Source organism: uncultured Eubacteriales bacterium (assembly GCA_902493665.1). Classification (GTDB taxonomy): domain Bacteria; phylum Bacillota; class Clostridia; order UMGS1810; family UMGS1810; genus SIG430. The sequence goes on along the minus strand of CABUQL010000062.1, from coordinate 3,716 downwards.
CTGCTTTTTCACAAAAACAGCCTTTACGAGTACGACGCAGGTAACGCTTATACTCTCTTGCTGTAACGGGCAATCCCGTCGTAGCCTACTTGCAAATGCGTTCGGTACGCAGCTCACAGAATGTATTCAATTTGCCATTGCTTACTGTCTTGCAGCACCCGACAGCTCTCTTAAAGCTCAAAACAAATCTACTTGTTTCCGGTCATAGCCTTTCAATAAAGATATTATAATCCCTTTCGACATTTTTGTCAATAGTTTTGCAAAATTTTTTATTCTTTTTATTATCTGTGTTTTAAACAGTGTTTTGAGTTCGACACTCCGGCGTCTTGCGACATCAGATGGTCGTGCACAACATGCCTCTAATTAGTTTAAATTCTGTTTTTCATCTTGCCATTCTCATTTATTGCGCAAGATTTTTAACGGTTTTCACAACGCAATCTGCCATATATCCGGCACCGTTTATTGCCTCATCAAGCGTGTTGCCGTTTGTTCCGATTTCAAAAATAAGACTTCCGCGTGTTTTGTGCATATTGTATCTGTTTTTGCTTATATTAAGCGGTCTTGCAAGCGTCGGATAATCGGTTTCCATTGTGTTTTGAATCTGCATTGCAAAACGGAGGTTATCCTCCCAACCGTCAAATTCCAAACCGCTGTCGTTGCTTCCGCACACAATCATTACCTGCGCGCAGTCTTTGTCGCCTATTTTCGTTGTAAGCTTTATTTTTGTACCGTCTTCTTTCGTAAGCGCATCGCGGTGCACATCAAACACCATTTGTATTGACGGATATTTCTCAAGGTATGATTCAATAGTCTGAAGCGTCCTTTTATATGAACTTGTATACGACGGATAATCGTGAATGGTTTTGTCGTGTATAACGCCTATGTTGTTTTCCCTAAGCTTATTTTCAAACTCATTTCCTATCCGCACCATATTGTATTTTGTATCAAGCGTCCTGTCGGTATCGGACGTTTCAAATTCGCCGTTTGACGTAAAAGACTCCGACGCGTGAGTATGAACAATTAAAACAAGCGGGTTATCGCCATCGGTTTTAAAATGCGGTTTTTCTGCCAGAATGCTTTGAACATCTATATTATAAGACGTTTCATTTTTTATTGATAAATTTTCCGAGACAATCTGCGTGTTTTCGCATTTTTCGTTTTTTTGTTTTGCGGCTGCTTGTGCCTTGTCCGCCTCTCCTATCTCATTTTCAAAAATATCGGAATTTGCAAACGAAGCAAACGGAACGGTATCAAGAAGAATATTTTTAAAATCAAATGCGCTTTTTATTGACGACAAAAAAATATCCTGTTTCGACAAAACATTAACCGTGTCGGCAAGCGAATACTTTAAAAAATCAACACTGATTTTGCTTGTGTCAATGCTGAATATGCAAAAAACAAAAATCAAAAATACAAGTATTCCGAAAAAAATATTTTTTAAGGCATACACGTTAATAACAATACTTTTAAATTTTCTGTGACGGTATCTCATAGTTTATTTCCTTCTAAAAGAGTTTGTTATATAAAAAGTTATGAGATTTCATCAGTCATTATAACACGTTTTTCATATTTTGATTTTCGCCAATCATAACGTCATTAATTGCATTGGCAATTATTTTCGACACATCGTCAATAACCAAGTCAACTTCTTTAGGTGTTACAACAAGCTCACCCACGTACGGCGACAAAACTTCTTTAATCAAAACATATCTGTTGTCGTTTTCAAATACCGATATGCTTTTTTTAAGACTCGAATCTTCCGATGCATATTTTTTGATGTTTTCAATTAGAATTTCAATACTGTCATTTGCAACAGTTGCAGCGTCAACAACCGTCGGAACGCCTATTGCAATAACCGGAATGCCCAAAAAATCTTCTGTTATCCCCTGTCTGTGATTTCCGATTCCCGACCCCGGTATAATTCCGGTATCGCAAATTTGAATTGTTGTGCTTATTCGTTCCATTTTTCTCGATGCAAGTGCATCAATTGCAATTACGATATCGGGTTTTGTCCTTTCGCACACACCTTTAATTATTTCGCCCGTTTCAATTCCCGTAATTCCGAGCACGCCGGGAGATATTGCCGAAAGCGTTTTTACACCGTCGTTATTGCTGAAAAGATGTCTTGTAACCAAAAGATTTGAAACAACCTTCGGTCCGAGCGCATCGGGTGTAACATTCCAGTTTCCGAGTCCTACAACAAGCACTGATGAAAATTTATGCTTGCTTAAAATGCGTTTTAATTCATCACACAAACATTTGCTTGTATCGTTAAAGTTTTCATCGTCATGCTCCCTTAAAAGCGGACTGTCAAGCGTAATATATGTTCCTATCGGTTTTCCGATGTTTTTAGAACCGTTTTCGTTTGTGATATCCACTCTGGTGATGACTATATTTTTTCTTTTGACTATGTCTGCTTCAACGCCGTCAAGACGGTTTATGTCGTCTTTTTCCTTATTAAAAACCGCAGTCGCCTCAATTGCCAGGTCAGTTCTTGCATTAAACACATAAATCACCTCATATAAAGTTTATATTTATGCTTCGCAAAAAAGATGATTTATATGCAAAAAGGCACTTTAAAACCGGTTGGTTTTAAAGTGCCTTAAATTCTAAATTACTGTTCGTTATGCGGCAATGCGTCTTTTCTTGAAAGATTCATTCTGCCCTGTTTGTCAATTTCAATAAGCTTAACCATGATTTCATCGCCTTCGCTTACTACATCTTCAACTTTTGCAACGCGCTTGTTGTCAAGTTTTGATATATGAACAAGACCTTCTTTTCCTGGCAAGAACTCAACAAATGCACCGAAATCCATAATTTTTGTTACTTTTCCGAGATAGATTTTTCCAACCTCAGGTTCTTCAACAATGCTTTCTATTATTTTAAGCGCTTTGTCGCCCGCTTCGCTGTTAATAGCAAGAATGAATACTGTACCGTCGTCTTCAATGTCAATCTTAACGCCTGTATCAGCAATAATTTTCTGGATAACTTTTCCGCCTGCGCCGATTACATCTCTGATTTTTTCAGGATCAATGTGCGTTGTTATTGCCTTGGGCGCATATTTTGAAAGCTCGCTTCTCGGCTTGTCAATAGCTTTAAGCATTACTTCATCAAGAATGTATGCTCTTGCATTTTTTGTTTTTTCAAGTGCTTCTTCGATAACTTCATAAGAAAGTCCGTCAACTTTAATATCAACCTGAATTGCGGTAATACCTTTCTTTGTACCTGCAACTTTAAAGTCCATATCTCCGAAGAAGTCTTCAAGTCCCTGAATATCAACCATTGTAATATGGTCGTCGCCGTCTGTAACAAGACCGCATGAAATACCTGCAACGGGAGCTTTAATCGGAACACCTGCATCCATAAGTGCAAGTGTGCTTCCGCAAACGCTTCCCTGCGATGTTGAACCGTTTGAACTTAAAACTTCGGAAACAAGACGGATTGCATACGGGAATTCTTCAACGCTCGGAATAACAGGAACAAGTGCTCTTTCAGCCGTGTCCGATTTCACGTCTTCCGGGACCTCTCGAAGGCTTTGTTTCGCCGACACTGTATGACGGGAAGTTGTAGTGATGCATATATCTTTTTGTTTCGTCTTCATCAAGACCGTCAAGTGTCTGAACATCTGCAAGCGCACCAAGCGTTGCAACGGTAAGAACCTGTGTCTGACCTCTTGTAAACATACCCGAACCGTGAGTTCTAGGAAGGAATCCTGT
>CABUQL010000061.1 GCA_902493665.1 uncultured Eubacteriales bacterium | reverse complement strand
GGCGGGCTTTTCTTATTGCTTTGTTGTAAACTCTGAAAACACCGTCGTTGTGAGTTGTTCTGTATTTAAATTCCTGTTCTACTTTGTCGGAAAGTGTATATCCGTATGCTTTGCATGCTTCACGTGTCATTTTAATTCCGCCAAACGGATTTACGCCTCTTTTAAGCGGAGCGTCTGTCTGAAGTCCGACAATTATTTCTTTGTCTTTGTCAAGATATCCCGGTCCGTATGTGTCAAGCGACATAACAGTTTCGGTGTCAACATCTAAAACGCCGCCGTTTTCCGCTTCTTTTTTCAGTAAAACGTTAAGTTTTTCGCAAAGATTTTTTGTTCTGTCCGTTGCACCCTCAAGAAAGCTTTCGTCGCCTTCATAGGGAGTGTAGTTTGACTGAATAAAATCCCTTACGTTAATATCATTTTTCCATTTTTCGCCCTTGAAGCCATGCCAGTAAGTTTCCATGCGTATTCCTCCTTTAAAATGAAGTTATGTAAAATGTTTATCCAGTTTATGTAAAAATGTGTAGCCATAAAAATAACATACATCTGACAATTTAGTATTTTATCATATAAAAGTAACAATGTCAATACATTTTGTGATTTTTGAAAACTAAATCACAATATATTGTGTTGACACCAATAAATTAATTTTATTATTTTTTCTGTTTGTATTGAAAAAAACAATTAAATATGATAAAATTATTATAATCATGTAACAAAGGATGTATTAATTTGTATTTAAAAGGTATAAAGATGCAGGGATTTAAGTCCTTTGCTGATAAAATTGAACTTGAATTCGGTCACGGTATTACGGCAATTGTCGGTCCTAACGGAAGCGGAAAGAGCAATGTTTCGGATGCTATACGTTGGGTAATGGGCGAGCAGAGTGCAAAAACACTTCGCGGAAGCAAAATGGAAGATGTTATTTTTGCCGGCACTCAGTCGAGAAAACCGATGGGTTTTGCCGAAGTGTCGATTATCTTGGATAACAGTGATAAGTCGCTCGGCATTGACTTTGATGAAGTTACCGTAACAAGACGTGTCCACAGAAGCGGCGAAAGCGAATATATGATTAATAAGTCGCCTTGCAGATTAAGGGATATTTACGAACTTTTTATGGATACGGGAATAGGAAAAGAAGGATATTCCGTAATCGGACAAGGTAAAATCGACCAGATTTTGTCGTCAAAATCAGAGGACAGAAGGCATATATTTGAAGAAGCTGCCGGAATAAGCAAATATAAATTCAGAAAAAACGAGGCGGAAAAAGAACTTTTTAAAACGGAAGAAAACCTTGTGAGAATAAGGGATATCCTTTCAGAATTAAAAGCACAGGTCGGACCTTTGGAAATTCAAAGCAAAAAGGCAAGAAAATATCTTGATATACGTGAGGTTTTAAAAGGTCTTGAAGTAAATATTGCCATTTTAAATATCGATAAATTCAGAAAAATCACAAAAGAGTCTGAAGAAGCGCTTAAAATATCTCTCTCGCAGCTTAACGATTCAAAAGAAGAACTTGAAAAAACGGAAGCCGAACTTGAAAATCTCCGCAAACATTCGGATGACATAAATTCCGAAATCGGTAATATTAAAGATGAAAGATTCTCGCTTGAAAAAAGCGAAGGAAGCATTTTAAGCAAAATCGAACTTTGCAAAAATAACATAGAAAACAATCTTAAAAATATAGAAAGACTTAAATCGGAATCGGAAGAGCTTTCGGCAAAGTATGACGAAAACGAAAAAAACGGAGCCGAGTATGCCAAAAAACTTTCCGAAACAGATGAAAAAGTAAAAGCAGTTTTGGCAGAAATTGAAAATCTTGATGCAAAAATAAAAGGTTTGGCAAAAGATACGGACAAAGTTTATGATGATATTGAAGACGCAAAAGCCGAAATCGTTGAAAAGCTTAACAAAATTGCATCGGACAAAGCAAGTCTTAACAGTCTTGATACCGTGTCGGACAATTTTTCGGGACGAAACCAGTCTATTACAGATGAAATTGAAAATAAAAAACAAATTCTTTTGCAAAACGAAGAAGAATTAAAAAGCGTTAATGAGGCACTTTCAAAGAATTCGGATGAAAAAAAAGACGCTTTAAAAAATCTTGAAAAATTAAAAGAAAAATACTTTGCAATAACAAAAGAAAACGATACATTAAAAAAAGAGCAAAACGAACGCACGGCGTTATATAACAGAAAATATTCAAGAAAAAAAGCGCTCGAAGATTTGGAACGCTCTCTTGAAGGTTACAGCCGAAGCGTAAAAATGATTCTTTCAAATTCAAATCTTGAAGGCATATGCGGAGTTGTGTCAAAACTTTTGGAAGTTGATGCAAAATACGTAACAGCAATTGAAACGGCTATGGGCAGAGCAATGCAAAACATTGTCGTAACCAATGAAAAAGCTGCGAAAAACTCCATTGAATATTTAAAAAATTCAAACGGCGGAAGAGCAACTTTTATGCCGCTGACTTCTGTGTCATCAAGTGCGCTTATAAGTCCTCCGTCAAATGACAAAGGCTACATAGGGATTGCAAGCTCGCTTATCGAATACGACAAAAAATACGACGGCATATTTAAATATCTGCTCGGAAAAACGGTGATTTGCGATAATCTTGACAATGCAACCGCAATTGCAAAAAAACACGGATATAAATTCAGAATCGTAACGCTTGACGGACAGGTTGTAAATGCCGGCGGTTCGTTTACCGGAGGAAGTGCCGATAAACATTCGGGACTGATAAGCCGTACAAAAGAAATTGAAGCATTACGCGACGAAGTTTTAAAACTTCAAAAACTTATAGATAAATCGGATTTGCAGATTGAAAAAAATCTTGACGCAATAAGAAAAATCGCTTCCGAAAAAGAAAAACTCGATTCGGCGGTTGCAAACTGCTCGCATGAAGAAGTAAAACTTAATTCTCAAAAAAGCTTTATATTGCAAAAAGACGAAGAGGCAAAAAAAGCAATCGATATGCTCAGCGATGAAATCGGAAGTATCGGAAAAGAAATTGACGCAATCAAAGTTAAACGCAAATTATATACATCGCAGATATCGGACGCAGAGGCTGATGTTCTTAAAATCCGCGAAAACTTAAGTAATCTGCAAAAGATTTATGATGAAAAAACAATTGAAAACAAAAACTATGAAAATGATTTAACGCAAAAGAAAATCGAGCATAATGATATTTTAAAAGACAGTGAGCTTATTAATGCACGCATTGAAAATGCATTTTTGCAGAAAAATGAGCTTGCAAACAGTATTGAATCGAAGAAAAACGAAATAAATGATTATATATCGGAAAATCAAAAACTCGAAACGGAAATTACAGATTACAGGCAGAGTATGACAAACTCAAAAGCAACGTTTGATGAGCTTGACAAAAAGCATAACGAGCTTTCGCAAAAATACGGCCAAACGCTCAACAAAATAAAAGAGCTTCAGTCAAAGACAAAGGCAAAGCAGGACGTTGTGTTTGTGCTCGGTCAGGAGGTTACACGCTGCGAAAACAAAGCTGCAAAAGCAGAATCCGATACCGAAGCGGTTATTAACAAGCTTTGGGAGGATTACGAGCTTACCTACAGCGATGCCTGTGAAATGAAAAAAGACATCGGAAATTTAAACGATGCGGTGCGTGAGGCAAATTCGCTAAAACGTCAGATTAAAGAGCTTGGAAATATTAACGTTGACGCCATAGAAGAATACAAAGCCGTTAAAGAGAGATTTGAATTTTTGCAGACGCAGGAGAGCGATCTTAACAAAGCAAAATCAAATTTAAATGACATCATAACAAAAATGCAGTCTATAATGACAGAAAAATTTACTCAGAGTTTTGAGTTTATAAAGGTTGAATTTAACAACGTTTTCCGCGAGCTTTTCGGAGGCGGTGCCGCAAAACTTTATTTTGCCGACGAGTCTGATATTTTGGAAAGCGGAATTGAAATAGAAGTTCAGCCGCCGGGCAAAAAACTTCAAAATCTCACGCTTTTGTCGGGCGGAGAAAGAGCATTTGCGGCAATTGCACTATTGTTTGCGGTTCTTAAAACATCGCCGACACCGTTTTGTCTTCTTGACGAGGTTGAAGCGGCGCTTGATGAAGTTAACGTATATAAATTTGCAGATTATGCAAAAAAATACAGTGAAAACACGCAGTTTCTTATTGTTACGCACAGGCGCGGCACAATGGAGGCAGCAGATATTATGTACGGTGTAACAATGCAGGAAAAAGGCGTATCAAAACTCTTAAAACTTAATTTTGACGACTTGGAGGAATACGATGTTTAAAGCATTTAAAGAAAAACTAAAAGCGGGACTTGAAAAAACAAGAAGTTCATTCGGCGAAAAGGTCGACAGTGTTTTAAAAGTTTTTAAGAAAATCGATGAAGAATTTTACGAGGAACTTGAAGAAGCACTCATAATGGCAGATGTCGGCGTTGAAACTTCAATGTATATAATTGAGGAACTCAGAAAAAAAGTTAAAGAACAAAGAATTGTCGACACACAAGAGGTAAAAGAGGCTTTAAAAGAAATAATAAGAGAGATACTTACGCAAAACTCAAATGAACTCTCGCTTGACGGAAAGCCAGCCGTTATAATAGTTATAGGCGTTAATGGCGTCGGAAAAACGACATCAATCGGAAAAATGGCATCGTACTATAAAGATATTGGCAAAAAAGTCATTCTCGGTGCAGGCGATACATTCAGAGCGGCGGCGATAGATCAGCTCGAAGTGTGGGCGGAGCGTGCAGGTGTTGATATTATAAGACATCAGGAAGGCGCAGACCCCGGTGCGGTAATATTTGATACCATAAGTGCGGCAAAGGCACGTGAAAGCGATCTTTTGATTTTCGACACTGCCGGAAGACTTCACAACAAGAAAAATCTTATGGATGAGCTTAAAAAAATATTCAGAATTATAGACCGCGAGCTTCCCGATTCATCAAAAGAAGTGCTTCTTGTACTTGACGCAACAACAGGACAAAATGCCGTTATGCAGGCAAAACAGTTCTCTGAGGCGGCAGATATAACAGGCATAATTTTAACAAAGCTTGACGGAACCGCAAAGGGCGGTATTGTAATTGCTATAGGGCATGAACAAAAAATTCCCGTAAAACTCATCGGAGTGGGAGAGGGACAAAACGATTTGCAGCCGTTTGATGCAGAAGATTTTGCGGATGCGCTGCTTGGAGAGGAGAAATAAAAATGGAAGTTTTAAATTACGAAAATTTATCTTATGTGCTTATGAAACCCGACAAATTTAATGAAAACAGAAAATATCCCGCAATACTTTTTCTTCACGGCGCAGGTTCAAGGGGAACAAACGTAAGTGTAATCAAAAACAATCCGTTCTGCAAAAAGATGTCGGAAAAAGAAAAAAAGCCTTTTATGATTTTCTGTCCGCAGTGCTATGCCGATTCGTGGTTCAGCATATTTGAACAGCTTCTTGATTTTGCACGTTTTGTGCAGACGCATAAAAACGTTGACGAAAAGCGTATTTATTTAATGGGTCCGAGCATGGGCGGATACGGCACATGGCAGCTTGCTATGTCGGCACCCGATGTTTTTGCGGCGGCAATCCCGATATGCGGCGGCGGAATGTATTGGAATGCGGCAAGACTTAAAAATATTCCGATTTGGGCGTTTCACGGCGAAGACGATCCGGATGTATTTTGCGAAGAAAGTAAAAAAATGGTTGATGCCGTAAACAGATACGGCGGAAATGCAAAGCTTACCATATTTCCAAATACTCAGCATAACAGTTGGGATCCCGTTTATGATGACGACTCTGTTTTTGAATGGCTTTTAAAGCACAGAAGAAGCGATGAAGAGCTTGAACAGACGAAATATAAAGACAGTAATTTGTATGGATAATATGCATTATTTATCGTTTTTTACCTAAAATAATTGCATAATAAAAAATTCTTAAATAAATTTCAAAAAAAGTATTGACAAAGACATATAATAGTTTTATAATAACACTTGAACAACTGTTCAAGTGTTATTTGATTTTGCGGGGTGAAATTAATGGCAAATGATATTCCGAGATGCGATGATATAAAAGAACATGACGATATTATAAAAAAGGTTGAAGGATTGCTTCCCGATGATGAAATTTTGTATGACCTTGCAGAGCTTTACAAGGTGTTTGGCGACAGTACAAGAATAAAAATACTTTATGTACTCCTTGAAAGCGAAATGTGCGTATGCGATATTGCATCGCTTTTAAAAATGAGTATGTCGGCAATTTCCCATCAGCTGCGTGTTCTTAAGCAATCACATCTTATTAAATACAGAAAAGAAGGAAAAACCGTTTTTTATTCCCTTGCAGACGGTCATGTAAGAACGATTATAAGCCAGGGAATGGATCATATTATGGAATAGGGAGAATGAAAATGCATATTAAAGACAGCTGGAAAAATTTTGTTGATGATGTAAAGAAAATGTCGGAAGGAAAATTTGTTTTTGCAATTCAAACCGACACACATATTGATTTTGACAATTCAAGCGGGAAAAACTGGTCGCCCGATGACGCGGGTCTTAATTTAAAAGAATTTGCCAAAGAAACAGGAATTGATTTTTACGCAAATTTGGGTGATATTATTGAAGGATATCCGAATGATAATTTTGCCGATATGAGCAGCGATATGGATAACCTTATGGAAAGATACACAAAAGACGCACCGTGTCCCGTTATTATTGCATACGGAAACCACGATTCAAACCATATGTGGGCAGACAAACACGGCGGAGATATTATAACAAACGACGAGCTTTACAGAAAAATTATTATTCCGATTAAGTCAACGTCCGATAAATTTGTTTTTTCGCCGCAGGGGTCATACTATTATATAGATTTTGAAAAGGTAAGAGTCATTGTTTTAAACACTCAGGATGCAAAAACAACCGCTGAGTTTAAAATAAGCGATGAACAGATAAAATGGATATATGATGTTGCTTTAAAAACAGATAAAGCGCTTATTGTAATGTCACATACTCCGCTTGCCGAAGAAATATCACTTAATAAAATTGAAGGCGGTGAAAAAGCACTTTCGCTTTTTAATGATTTTTCAAAAAACGGCGGATGTATAATAGGATTCTTTTACGGACACCAGCACAC
>CABUQL010000060.1 GCA_902493665.1 uncultured Eubacteriales bacterium | reverse complement strand
ATTAAAAATCAGAAAAAGTTTTTAAGCTATATTGAAAATCTTACGCTTAACATCGACACCGCAAGCAGAGATTCAATTTTTAACTTTGCAATTCCCGTTTGTGTTCTTAAAACGAGCGGCATTATTTCGTGGTATAACGATGAATTTGCCCGTCTTATCGGTGCCAAAGGCGACAGAAACTTTGCATATGATATGAACATTTCCGATTTTTTCAAAGATTTTGCGGTTGAAAGCATTTTGCCCGAAAATTCTTTAAAAATCTCATTTGACATCGACCACAACGACAGAACATATCACGTGTTCGGAAATATTACAAATGTAGAATCCGACGACGGTAAAATTGCGATTTTGTATTGGGATGACAAAACCGATACAATGCTTTTAAACAAGCGTTACAACGATGAAAAGTTTGTAAGCTCGGTAATTGTTTGCGATAACTACGACGACGTTATTCAGGACACACCGTCCTCCGAACGTCCCATGCTTGTTGCAACACTTGACAATACTCTTGCGGAATTTGCAAACAGTGTTAACGGTGTTATTAAAAAGCAGGAAAAAGACAGATATTTCTTTTATTTTCAAAAGCAGTATCTTGAAAAATTTTACGAGGACAAATTCAGCATTTTAAATAAGGTTAAAGAAATAAGCATAGGCAACAAAATCCCGATTACACTTAGTATCGGTATAGGTTGTGACGGCCAGGATATGGCGCAAAATGATGCTTTTTCGTACATTGCACTTGATATGGCGCTCGGTCGCGGAGGCGACCAGGCTGTTATTAAAGACGGAGAAAAATTTAAATTCTTCGGCGGAAATTCAAAAGAGTTTGAAAAGCGCACACGTGTAAAGGCGAGAGTTGTTTGTTATGCGCTTAAAGAACTCGTTGACGAATGCGAAAACGTTCTCATTATGGGACACAAAAATGCTGACATAGATGCCTGCGGTGCTGCAATGGGAATTTACAGGATGGCGGTTACGCTAAACAAAGAAGCAAAAATTGTTATGCAAACACACAATCAATCCGTAAAACTCTATAAAGACACTTTGGGACAGGATTACTCCGATATTTTCATAAGTGCAGCATATGCGGGCGAAATCATAACGAAAAAATCGCTTTTGATAATCGTCGATACACACAAAAGAAGCCTTGTTGAGGTTCCGTCGCTTCTTGACGTTACATCGAGAGTCGTTGTTATCGACCACCACAGACGAAGCACAGATTTTATCGACAAAGCCGTTCTTACGTATCATGAGCCTTATGCATCGTCGGCGAGCGAACTTGTTACCGAAATAATTCAGTATATGGACGATCCGATGATTCTAAAGAAAAAAGAAGCCGAGGCGCTTTATGCCGGCATTTATATGGATACAAAGAATTTTACCTTTAAAACAGGCGTCCGCACGTTTGAATCGGCGTCATTCTTAAAACGAATCGGCGTTGATACAATTCAGATCAAAAAACTTTTCCAGATTGATTTGTCTGATATGGGTAAAAAGTGGACGATTATTGAAAATTCATATATTTACAAAGACAACATCGCAATTGCAACGTGCAAAGAAAACGACGAGGATATGCAAACCATTGTTGCTCAGGCAGCAGATGAGCTTTTAAACATCAAAAACGTTGTTTGCTCATTTGTTTTGTGCCAGACAAGTGACGATACCATATTTGTAAGCGCAAGGTCGTTCGGCAGCATTAATGTTCAGGTTATCTTAGAAAAACTCGGCGGAGGTGGACATATGACAATTGCCGGTGCGCAGCTTAAAGACATAACAATGTATGAAGCTGTTGAGGCATTAAAAGATGCAATTGAAGATGAAATAAAATGATTTAATATGCGACAAAAATAAAAGAACAGTGAGGGATACAAATTATGAAAGTTATTTTTACTGCAGATGTTAAAGGTCAGGGGAAAAAAGGCGAAGTAAAAAACGTCAGCGACGGATACGCAAAGAATTTTCTTCTTCCTAAAGGGGTTGCCATTGAGGCTACGGCATCAAATCTTAATGATATAAAAGGAAAAAATGATTCCATTAAATTTAAGAAAGACACAGAAGAAGAACAGGCAAGAGCACTCAGCGAAAAACTTAAAACCATTTCTGTAAAAATTACTGCAAAATGCGGTGAAAACGGCAAACTTTTCGGTTCTATAACAAGCAAAGATTTATTCGACGAACTTAAAAAGCAGCACAATATAAGCATTGACAAAAGAAAATTTGTGCTTCACGACGGCATTAAATCGATAGGCGAGTTTAACGTTGATATTAAACTTTATCCGCAAATTCAGGGCGTTTTAAAGGTTATTGTAAGCGCTCAATAATACTTGGAGGAAAAAATGGCTGAAGAAATTATTAAATCCATGCCGCACAGCATTGAAGCCGAACAAATAATTTTAGGTTCTGTTATATTCGATAACGAATCCATGTCGGATATAACATCGGTGCTAAAAATAAAAGATTTTTATCTTGAGCAGCACAAAAAAATATTTGAGGCTATGATTGAAATTTCAAACCGTGCAAAGCCTATTGATATCGTTACTTTAAAAGATACTTTGGGTCCTTCGTTTGATAATGCCGGCGGTGTTGAATATCTTACTCAGCTTCGTTTTATGGTTACAACAACCGCAAATTTAAGATTTCACATTCAAATTGTTAAAGACAAGTCCATTTTGCGTGATCTTATAAAAGCGTCAAACGATATTTTGTCAAATTGCTACAACGAAAACGATGTAAATAAAGTTATTAACATTGCGGAAACCCGTATACTTGACATATCGCAGGGCAAGGATAACACAGACATTCATCATATAAAAGACATTCTTGTTGAAAATCTTGCAAGACTTGATGAGCTCAGAAAAAACCAAGGCGCGGTAACGGGTGTTCCGACAGGCTTTGCCGAGCTTGACAAAAGAACCGCGGGACTTCAGCCGACAGACCTTATTCTAATTGCGGCGCGTCCTTCTATGGGTAAAACGAGTTTTGCAATAAATATCGCAACAAATGCGGCGGTCAGATACGGCAAAAGCGTTGCGATTTTCAGCCTTGAAATGGGCAGAGAACAGCTTGCAAACAGAATTCTTTCATCTGAGGCGCTCATTCCCAGCCAGAAAATGAGGGTGGGGGACCTTACGATGGAGGACTGCGAGCATCTTGTTAAAACTATGGATCTCGTTTCAAAATCAAATATATATATTGATGACACCCCGGGTGTTACAATTGCCGAAATCAGAGCAAAATGCAGAAGATTAAAACTTAAAGGCAAACTTGATTTAATAGTTGTCGATTACCTTCAGCTTATGACCGGTACCGGCAGAGAGAGCAGGCAGCAAGATGTTTCCGACAACAGCAGACTTTTAAAAATCTTGGCAAAAGAACTTAACGTTCCCGTTATCACGCTTTCTCAACTTAACCGTGAATCCGAAAAAAGAGGCGACCACAGACCTCAGCTAAGCGACTTGAGGGATTCTGGTGCAATTGAGCAGGATGCCGACATTGTACTTTTCCTGTACAGAGATTCACGATACAACGACAGTGCCGATGCAAATCTTGCGGAAGTAATAATTGCAAAACACAGAAACGGCTCTCTCGATAAATTTAACATTGGCTGGCGCGGCGAATTTACACAGTTTGTGGACATCGACAACGTACATACGGAGCCGGGGCAGTAAAGCAGGTGCAAAATGCATATTTTTGAAGAAAAAGTGAAAAAGTTCATCGACGAAAACAATATGTTTGATGCAAATCCCATAATTACGGGTGTGTCGGGCGGTGCTGATTCCGTTTGTCTTTTGCTGGTATTAAACAAACTCGGATACAAAACCGTCGTTGCACATATAAATCACAACTTACGCGGTGACGAGGCAAAGCGTGACGAAGATTTTGTCCGCGCTCTGGCAGACAAACTTAATTTGCCGTTTGAACTTTTGAGCGCCGATATAAAAGAAATATGCAAAAGAGAAAAAATTTCATGTGAAACCGCCGGAAGAAATGTGCGATATAAGTTTTTTTCAAAACTTTCACAAAAATATCACACAAATTCTATAGCGGTGGCGCATAATAAAAATGACAGTGCCGAAACTGTAATAATTAATCTATTAAGAGGGTCGGCAATAAGCGGATTAAAAGGCATTGCAAGCGTCAGCGGCAATATTAAAAGACCGCTTTTATGTGCCGAAAGATGCGAAATTGAAAAGTATCTTTCCGACATCGGCCAAAACTATGTTACAGACAGCACTAACAATGAAAACATTTACACAAGAAACATCGTAAGAAATGATATTTTAAAAACGATGTCAGAAATAAATCCAAACATTGTAAGCACAATTTACGATAATACAAAGGTGATTTTTGAGGAAAACAATTTTATCGAAAAAACAACCGATATATATGAAGCGAAATACGTTTCAAAAGAAAACGGCAGTCTTGTTTTTGATACAAAAAACGTTTGCGATATCTGCATAAAAAAACGCATTATCGCAAGATGTGCAAAAAAATTCTTTAACGGCAAAGGCGTTTTGACATCACACCACATTAATGCAATAGCCTCACTTAATAGCGGCAAAAAGTTTATTTTTGCCTCTTACTTGACAGTAATAAATAATTGTGGTAAATTATGGTTTATAGCAAATGAAGAGAATAAAGAGTTTTGTTTAAAGCTTAATACAAACGGTTTAACACTCGTTTCTGAAATAAACGAAGTATTTGAAAGCAAGTTTATAACATATAATGAATATGCAAATTCAAAAGATGAAAATAACAGTATTTTTATTTCGTGTGATGAAATAAATTCCGATATTTTTATAAGAAACAAAAGAAACGGAGACAAATTTCAGCCTTACGGTATGACGGGAACGCAAAGCATTAAAAAGTATTTTTCAAATTTAAAAATACCGCAGAATATGCGTTGCAAAACCCCGGTAATAGCTGCCGAATCAGAAATTTTGGCAGTTTTCCCATACAGAATTGACCGTAAATTTGCAGTTGATGAAAATACTGAAAAAATATTAAAAATCACAAAACTACGAGGAGACAAAAATGAATTTAAACAATGAGTTTGAAACCATACTTTTTTCAGAGGAAGACATAAAAAAAAGAGTGGCTGAAATAGGAAAGCAAATTTCCGAAGATTACAAAGGCAAAGATGTAATTCTGGTTTGTATTTTAAAAGGATCTTACATATTTATGGCAGATTTATCAAGAAGAATAGACCTTCCTTGTTCTATTGAATTTATGCAGGTTTCAAGTTACGGAAGTTCTGCCGAAACTTCGGGTTCAATAAGAATCATTAAGGATTTAAACGTTCCCGTTGACGGAAAACATCTTATTTTGGTTGAAGATATAATTGACACGGGACTTACACTTAAAAACTTAAAAAACACTCTTTTAACAAGAAATCCCGCAAGTGTTAAAGTTGTTGCATTTCTTGACAAGCCTTCAAGACGCAAAGCCGATATTGAAGCCGATTACGTCGGATTTGAAATTGAAGACAATTTTGTTGTCGGTTACGGTCTTGATTACGCACAAAAATACAGAAATGTTCCGTATATCGCCATACTGAAAAAAGAAATTTACTCATAAAAGTTTAGTATTTGGCAATAATAAAATTGGAGGCGATGCATTTTGAAAAAATACATAAAAGGTGCCGGATTTTATATACTGTTGTTTGCTATGATAATTGTTGTTTTTTCACTTCTTAATCATCAAAGCGGACCTTCTGAAATTACATTTTCAGAACTTGTAAACGAAATTAATACCGCAAGTGTGTCAGAAATGAAAATTGACGAAAACAACAATGTTCTTGCAAAAAAGACAGACGGTTCATATATTACTGCCGACATTCCGTCGTTGCAGTTCCTTTATGAGCTTACAGGCGACCAAATAAAAAGACAGGTTTCGGAAGGAAGCTTGACAATTGAAAGTCCTCAGCCTCAGGTAATTCCGTGGTGGATGTCCATGCTTCCGTCGTTGTTTTTATTACTTTTAATAGGTGGGTTCTGGATTTTCTTTATCCGTCAGTCACAGGGCGGCGGAACGGGAAAAGCTATGTCATTCGGAAAAAGCCATGCAAAAATTTATGTTAAAGATAAAGATGCCGTAACGTTTGACGATGTTGCAGGCGCTGATGCCGAAAAGGCAGAATTATCGGAAATCGTTGATTTTCTTCGTGCTCCCGAAAAGTTTAAAGAACTCGGTGCACGTATTCCTAGGGGAGTTCTTTTGGTGGGACCTCCGGGAACAGGTAAAACGCTTTTGGCAAAAGCAGTCGCCGGCGAATCGAATGTACCGTTCTTTGCTATAAGCGGTTCCGATTTTGTTGAAATGTTTGTCGGTGTAGGTGCATCGCGTGTAAGAGATATCTTTGAACAGGCTAAAAAAGCCGCTCCGAGCATAATTTTTATAGATGAAATCGATGCCGTTGGACGTCAGAGAGGTGCAGGTCTCGGAGGCGGACACGATGAACGTGAGCAGACTCTTAACCAGCTTCTTATCGAAATGGACGGTTTTGGCGCAAATATAGGCGTAATCGTTATTGCAGCAACAAACAGACCCGACATTTTGGACAGTGCTCTTTTAAGACCGGGACGTTTTGACAGACAGGTTGTTGTCGGTTATCCCGATATGGAAGGCAGAAAAGCAATATTAAAAGTTCATTCAAGAAAAAAACCGCTCGGAAACGATGTTGACTTGTCGGTTGTTGCAAAAACGACTGCAGGTTTTACGGGCGCAGACCTTGCAAATCTTTTAAATGAAGCAGCGCTTCTTTCCGCACGCAGAGACAAAACCGTTATTAATATGAGCGAAATTGAAGACGCAATGATTAAAGTTGTTGTCGGTACGGAGAAAAAGACACGCAATATGTCCGAACATGAAAAAAAGCTTACGGCTTACCACGAGGCAGGCCATGCAATTGCCACAAAACTTTTGCCGTCGCAAGACCCCGTTCATCAGATTTCAATAATTCCGAGAGGAACTGCCGGCGGCTACACGATGAGCCTTCCGAGCGAAGATATGTATTACAACACCAAGAACAAAATGCTTGATTCTATAGTCGTTCTTTTGGGCGGACGTACTGCCGAATCGCTTGTTTTGGAAGACATTTCAACCGGGGCGTCAAACGATATCGAACGTGCTTCAAAAATTGCACGCCAAATGGTTACAAAATTCGGTATGAGCGATAAAATCGGCCCGATAAGCTTTGGTTCCGACCATGATGAA
>CABUQL010000059.1 GCA_902493665.1 uncultured Eubacteriales bacterium | reverse complement strand
CAGCGCATAATACTTATTGTACGGTTTGGGCGCCATATCAAAAGAGGATGAGCCACCGACAAAGACATTGTATTCGCAGAAAAGCGCACATACCTCGGGGTATATAGCTCTTCTCTTGGCACGGTCAGGGTCAAAAGAAAGCTTGTCACTCTGCACGGCTTTTGTTCCCAAAACAGCAAGCGTAATACACCCCGACGGATGATATTCGACGCTGTCGCCGGCAAAATGCGTATACCCGTATTTTTCGCGTATTTGTTTTGCTTTTTCTTCGATCACATCCCGATCGGCAGAAAAATGATCATCGCGCAGAATGTCCTGCGTCCCGGTTTCTTTATTGTACTTTCCGAACTGCAAGCCGTAATTTCCGATGATATCGATCGGATATTTTCCCAACTGGTTGAAGATGCGCATGACCTGACCGGCTCCCGCCATTAAAAGAGTATAGCGTGCGGCAAGACGATCCAGTGCCGCTTTATTTTCCTCGCACAGCGTTTCTTTGTGCTGCGTCAGCGTGCCGTCCAGATCCATTGCCACGACTTTCAGTTTGTTTATATTGATGTTTTGCATATTTTTTCTCCTTTTGCACACGCCAAGCAAAGCTTTCTTATAAAAAATAAAAACAAGACAAACTTTCCCTATATTAATTATATAAACATTTTTCAAAAAAACCATTGCATAACGTGACATTATTTTTTTGTATTGTGACAAATTGCACACAATACTCCTTTACAATTTATATTATATAACTGTAAAATATCAAAAACAATGTATTATTTTGCAAAAAAATGTACTATTTACTCATTTTTAAAATTATCCGACAGCACACAAGGATTTTTATGATAATTTCAGATATGAAAACCATTGCCAAATCAACACATAAATTCACCATAATAATCGGTGATATTAAATCCCACATTAATTATACACAGGCTCTTAATATTTGTCAAGGCTGTGGTTTATAACTGACCGTAAACCTTCTCACATATAAAATGAATTTGAATTGCTGATTTTTATTTGATTTTTTGAATACTAAAAACCCATAAACTGCTCATTCTTGACACAACTGTAAATTCATGATACTATGAACTTAGAATTTTTATCATTTGCAAAGCATACAAAGCGTTAAAAACTAAAACGCAATATAGTTTGCAGATACAAATTTAATACTAGGGAGATTATTATGAAGAAAAATATACCTGCATTAAACTACATAAGAGCAGTTAGTGCAATTATGGTTATGCTTTATCATTATACAACACGTTATATGATGTCATACTTAAACATTCCTGCAGACAAAAATCATTTGGGACTTTGGTACGGATTTTGGGCAGTGTATACCTTTTTTATTCTGAGCGGATTTTTAACAGTAATCTCCATGGGCAGCGAAACACGCCCGAAACAATTTTTGGAAAAGCGTTTTTTCCGTCTTTATCCAACATATTGGACGGCAATAATTTTAACAAGTACGGTAACTTATTTCTTCAACCGCCAAAAATTTATAGGTGTTATAAAAACTTTAATAAACTTTACAATGTTGCAGGGCTGCATAGGTGTATCACACGTTGACGGAGCATACTGGACATTGGCATACGAGCTTTTATTTTACATAGTAATTGCTTTTGTTCTTTTTATTAAAAAATTTGATAAAATAAACATTCTATCACTTTTTTGGCTGATTGCAATAATATGTTTAGACAGCTGTTAAAAAGCATTTAACATTTCAAAGATTGTAAATTTTTTATTGACTTTTGCATTATCAAAAGAATATGCTCATTTATTTATTCTGGGCATTTCACTTGCCTGCATTTTCAAAAACAAAAAAGATATTATTTCCTACGTTAACATTGCCCTGTGTTTTTGTCTTCAATATATTTTACACGAAAAAAAACACGGCGGAACAGTATTTGTTATTGTAATTGCAATCTTGGTTTATATTTGTGCCGTAACAAACTTTAAATTAAAATATGATACCGTTCTTACAAAACTTGCCGCAATATCCTATCCGTTATATCTTATCCATCAGAATATAGGATATGTTTTAATTAAAAATTTAAGTTTGGCAATAGGCTATAAAATGAGCGTTGCGGTAACAATTATTATAATGATATTTGCCGCATATATCATAAACCGTTTTATTGAAATACCGATAGGAAAATATTTAAAAAACCATACTCCGCGCACCAAAGACTTAAGCAAAGCATAGACTTACTGCGCCCGGTTATTTAGAGTCGGACCGTTCTTTTCCTACTTTATGCGATAAAACTTTGAAGCATTATTGTATGTTACTTCTGCGATATGTGAAAGCGTGGTATCTCTTATTTCGGCTATTTTTTTGGCAGTATCAATCATATAAACCGAATAATTTCTCTTGCCCCTGTTCGGTTCTGGCGTAAGATACGGACAGTCGGTTTCTATGAAAAATCTGTCATCGGGAACATATTTTACAACGTCCAAAATGCCTCTTGCATTTTTAAACGTAACCGCTCCCGCAAACGAAATATAATATCCCATATTTAAAATGGTTTTTGCGGTTTCTTTGCTTCCCGAATAGCAGTGAATTACAACATCTTTTGCGCTGACGTTTTTTAAAATCGAAAGCGTATCTTCCGTTGCGTCACGTGTATGGATAATGCAGGGCATATCAAGCTTCTTTGCCATATCAAGCTGTGCTTCAAACCATTTTTTCTGCAAATCTCTCGGCGAATTGTCATAGTAGTAATCAAGCCCTATTTCGCCTATTGCAACAACTTTTTTGTTTTTTGCCATTTCCGAAACGATGCCGAGCGTTTCGTCCGTCATATTTTCCACTTCGTGAGGGTGAACTCCTACGGCGGCATAGATAAAATCGTATTTTTCGGCAATCGCAATGCTCGTTTTGCTCGTTTTAATATCGGAGCCGACGTTGCACACTCTTGTGATTTTATTATCGTAAACGCTTTTTATAACCTCGCTGCGGTCATTTTCAAATCTTTCGTCGTCATAATGAGCGTGTGAATCAAAAAACATAATGTAATCCCTTTCTTGTGCCGATTTTTTAAACTATATAAAAGACGGGCTGTTTAAAAACTCAATCCGGTTTTTAAACAGCCTATTTTTTTCGTTGCCAAAGAGAATAGGAAAAAACTACCTCCTCTTTGTTATCTTACTTCAAATCCGCTTTCTATGTCTTTGTCGGGTGTTATAAGCGACAGTCCATCTTTGTCGGACGCCGCAAGTATCATACCGCTTGAAAGCACGCCTCTTAGTTTTACAGGTTTAAGGTTTGTTACAACAACAACCTTTTTGCCGACCATTTCTTCGGGCGAATAATATTTTGCAATTCCCGAAACAATCTGTCTTACTTCATCACCGATTTTTATTTGCGATACCAAAAGCTTGTCGGCGCCTTCTACCCTTTTGCACTCTATCACTTCGCCGACTTTAAGCTTCACTTTTGCAAAATCGTCTATTGTGATTTCAGCATTTTCGGCATCTTTTTCCGGTTTTTTCGCTTCTTTTTCGGCTTTTTTCTTTGATTCGTTTACTTCTTTTTCAATTTCTTCGAGCATTTTTTTCTCGTCTATTCTTGCAAAAAGCGGTACTGCGTCGCCGACTTTTGTGCCCGATTTTGTCATGCCGAATTTTTCAAGCGATGAAAAATCTTTGTACTCTGCGCCGATTTGCTCTAAAATTTTCTCGGACGTTTCAGGCATAAACGGAGAAAGCAAAACGCCGAGATAGCGTATTCCTTCAATAAGGTTATACAAAACCGTTTTAAGTCTTGCATGGTCTTTTTCTTCTTTTGCAAGCGCCCACGGCATTGTTTCATCAATATATTTATTAAGTCTTCTTGCAAGGTTTATAATGATTTCAAGCGAATCGGCAACCTTAAATTCGTTCATTTTTGAAACAACATTGTTTTTCGTTTCAATAACCGTATTTATAAGATCGCTGTCTGTTTCGCCCGTTACATTTGTGTTTTCGATGTTTGAGTCAAAATACTTTTTACTCATTGCAACGGTTCTGTTAACAAGATTTCCGAGCGTGTTTGCAAGGTCTGCATTATAGCGCGAAATTATTGTTTCGTAAGTAATTGTTCCGTCCTGTGCATAAGGCATTTCACGAAGAACATAGTATCTTACCGCGTCAACGCCGAAGTGGCGGACGAGATCGTCGGCATAAATAACATTTCCGAGCGATTTGCTCATTTTACTGTCGCCGTTAAGAAGCCACGGATGTCCGAACACCTGTTTCGGAAGCGGCTCGCCGAGCGCCATAAGAATTATCGGCCAGTAAATTGTGTGGAAACGCAAAATGTCTTTTCCTATAATATGAACATCTGCCGGCCAGTATTTTTTATATAAATCAGATGATTTTTCTGTATCGTATCCGAGCGCCGTAATATAGTTTGAAAGTGCGTCAATCCAAACATATATAACGTGCTTGTCGTCAAAGGTTACGGGCACGCCCCACTTGAACGACGAACGCGAAACGCAAAGATCCTGGAGCCCAGGTTTTAAGAAGTTGTTTACCATTTCTTTTCTTCTTGCCTCGGGCATAATAAATTCCGGATTTTCTTCAATGTGTTTCATGAGCCTGTCCTGATATTTGCTCATTTTAAAGAAATATGCTTCTTCTTTTGCTTTTGTAACTTCTCTTCCGCAGTCGGGGCATTTTCCGTCAACAAGCTGAGTCTGCGTGAAAAATGTTTCGCACGGAACGCAGTAATGTCCTTCATATTCGCTTTTGTAAATATCGCCCTGATCGTAGAGTCTTTTAAATATTTTCTGAACTGTTTTTTCATGGTAATCGTCTGTTGTTCTTATAAACTTGTTGTAGCTTGTGTTCATAAGATCCCAGATTGTTTTTATTTCCCCGGCAATTTTGTCAACATATTTTTTCGGGGTGATTCCCATTTCGTTTGCTATCTGCTCGATTTTCTGACCGTGCTCGTCGGTTCCCGTAAGAAAGAAAACATCATCGCCCGTAAGACGCTTAAATCTTGCAATTGCGTCCGTAAGGATTATTTCGTATGTGTTTCCTATATGCGGCTTTCTTGATGTATAAGCAATAGCCGTTGTTATATAAAATTTTCCCATTATTTAATCAATCCTTTCAAAAGGGAATTAAGGAAATAATTGCATATTATCTTTTTATAATATCATCTTTTTGAAGTTTTTTCAAGTATTTAATTATAATCCGTAACGGTGATTTTTTACAGCCGGGCATTTTGATGCATTATTGCGCAAAGCCTTTTGGGGCTGACAAGGTAAAAAATCAATTTAACAAATCAGAGAAATACTGTGCTTAAGTCCTTACCTCTTTCGGACTGAAACCGTAATACTTTTTAAACATTTTCGAAAACGTAAACTGATCGGCATATCCCACCAAAAGCGCGCTCTGCCCTACGTTCATTCCGTTTTTTAAAAATTTAAGCGCATGCTCCATTTTAACTTTTACAATATAATCGCTGATTGTAATTGAGTAACGTTTTTTAAATATTCTTGACAAATAACTTCTGTTTAAACCGAGAATTGACGATAATTCCGATATTTCAATTTTATTCATATAGTTACTGTCGATATAAGATTTTACCTTTTTCTCAAAATTAAGCTGCTTTTTTTCCGAAAATATTTCATAATAAAACATAAAAAGCTTTGAGAGTAAAAATTCCTCCGCCATATTTTCAACATCAAAAACGTCAACCATTTCTTTAAATATGCTCCCGTCAAAATTCATTACATAATCAAGTGAATGAAACTTTTCTGCGCATTTTCCCGTAAAACCTATCCATATATAATGAAACGGCGTATTTTCGTTTGAAAAATATGTTGTAATCTCACCGGGTTTTATAAGAAATATTTTTCCTTCGCTAAGATTGAACGTGCCGTTTGGCGTAATGTATTTGCCGCTTCCCCTTACTATGTAATGCACAAGATAATAATCTCTTGAAAAAGGTCCGAAACTGTTTGGTTTATTGTGATCTGCCTCGCCGAAAATAACAGGATTTAACTCAGCAAACATCTTATTTGCCAAAAGTTTTGTTCTGTATGTCAAAAAAATCACCTCCATGTCACATTATAACATAAAATTGTCACATTTTGCAATGGACTTTTTATAAAAAATGCAATATTATATTTGTAAAGCACCAAAAAAGCAAACTCAATGCGGTTTATAAATGCAAAAACGAGATCTTAACAGATCAGATACATATTGTGTTTAACTTACGGTGTCAAAAGCGGTTTTGTATTGAAAATTGCAGACCGATTAAGGGAGGATAAAAAATGAAAATTACATTTATGGGTGCCGGAAGCAGTGTGTTTGTAAAAAATATAATCGGAGATGTTTTTTTAACACCTGCGCTTTGCGAAGCTGAAATTGCGCTTTACGACATAGACGCCAAAAGGCTTGGCGAATCATACGACATTTTAACTTATCTTAACAATTCCATAAACGAAAACAGAGCAACAATCAAAACATATCACGGTGTTGAAAACAGAGGCGAAGCCGTTAAAAATGCCGATTTTATAGTTAATGCCATTCAGGTGGGCGGCTATGAGCCATGCACGGTTATTGACTTTGAAATTCCGAAAAAATACGGTTTAAGACAGACAATCGGCGACACACTCGGCATTGGCGGTATTTTCAGAGGCTTAAGAACCATAAACGTTATGAAAGGTTTTGCTGACGACATTGAAAAATATGCTCCGAACGCACTCTTTTTAAACTACACAAATCCCATGGCAATAATTACGGGATATATGCAAAGATACACAAACGTAAACACAATCGGTCTTTGCCACAGCGTTCAGGTTTGCTCGAGAAATCTTTTACAAAAACTCGGCATGGTAGACGTTAAAGACTACACCGAAAAAATTGCCGGAATAAACCACATGGCATGGCTTCTTGAAATAAAAGACAAAAACGGAAACGACTTGTATCCCGAAATCAAAAAGAGAGCTGCCGAAAAGAACAGAAACGAAAAACACGACGATATGGTCAGATTTGACTACATTGAAAAACTCGGCTACTACTGTACCGAAAGCAGCGAACACAATGCGGAATACAACAATTTTTACATAAAACCAAATCACCCCGAACTTATTGAAAAGTTTAATATTCCGCTTGACGAATATCCGAGAAGATGTGTAAAAGCAATTGAAAAATGGGCTGAAAGAGCAGATGCGGCTCACGGTAAAGAGCTTTTGGAACACACAAAAAGCGAAGAATACGGTTCACGCATTATGAATGCAATAGTTACCGATACACCTTACAAAATCGGCGGAAATGTTATTA
>CABUQL010000058.1 GCA_902493665.1 uncultured Eubacteriales bacterium | reverse complement strand
TTTCATCACCCGAGAAAACACCCATTCTTACGGCTTTTGCAAACACATCGTAATACCACATCTGCGGATCGAGGTCGCCGTATGCACTTACATCGGATTTCATATCTGCACCGAAAGCACGCGTTATAATCGCTGCCATTTCAGCCCTTGTAAGGTTTGCCTTACTGTCAATTATTCCGTCGCCTTTTCCGTAAAGGATATTATTGGCAAGAGCCGCCTTCAAAGCAGGCGTTGCCCAGTAACTCTCACTCGGAAAGTCATCAAAATCCTCAGGTTTTGCGGCGCTTACGGTAAACGCCATTGTAGCCATCATTGTAAATACAAGGATGTACGATACCAGTCTGCACAATATTTTTTTCAAAATTCTCATCCTTTCTTATGAATGCAAAAATTCATTGTTTATCGATATTTGCTAACATAATACGATTTTGTGATTTGCTTTTCGCTGTTATATGCACTCCGTATTGAATCAACAAGCGAATCGTCCTGATTTGTTTGCTGCAAAAGTGTTTTAATCTGCGATAAAATCGATTCAACCTGAGCATCGCAGCTTTTTTCAAGCCCCGCAGCTTTTTCAAGCCCTTGATTTCCGAGGTCAAGTTTGGATGCGGTGGTATGTTTTTCTTTCGGAAGTGCATCATACTGTGCTAATGTCTGCGCTTCTATTGCGGCAAGCTGCCCTTCAAACTGCGACTTCAACACATAAAGCTTTCCGATAAGATTTGAAATCTTTTCATTTGCTGCATCAACGCTGATGGTTTCGCCATTATTATTTGGCTTTTCGTTGCCCGTCTTACTGTCGTTGTTGCTATTTTGCTCTTCAGGTTTTTTTACGGGATTTTTTTCGCCGCCGATTGCATTTCCTTTGCTGTCTTTGTTGTTTTCCGTCGGTTTTTTAGTACCCGTTTTATTATCATTTTCAGCACTGTCGAAATTATCAACAATTAAAATTTTATCGTCTTCGCCTTTTTTAACGCTCTTTTTGCCGAGAACAATGTCAATTGCATCTGCTTCGGTAATTTTACCTTCATCCAGCGCTTTTATTTCTTCGTCATTAAGAGGTCTTACAGAGCCTATTCCCAAGTCTTTTAAAACAGCTTTTGTAATTTCGTCATTTTCATCTTTAAGTTTTTTTAAATCTTCTTCGGAATATGTAAGCCCGTTTTTAATCATAACAATAAAATCATAGTTGGCGTACACAATAGCAGCGCAGCCGATAAGAACCGCAAGCAAAACAGAAATAAGAATAATATGTTTTCTTTTCACTTTTTTACCTCGTTTCCTGCATTAATGTTATTAAATTTTAGATATACCAACCCATTATTTATCTTCTACTACATTATACTGTATGACAAAAAAAATGTCAAGATTATTTAACGGTTTTTCATTAATATGTCACACACATCAACCTGTGCCACAGGTAAGTTGTTTTTCTGCCAGAGCTGAATGTCGCCATCATCAAATTTATATTTTGAACGGAATATTTTTGCATTGCCTTCGCTTCCGAACAAAACAACCTTTTTGTCGTAAGTTGCAAGTCCTTCAACCTGTGTGGGACGTGATACTCCGCAGAATACATCAAGTGTAATTCTGAAGAAGAATTTTAAGTCTACCGTGTAGTAGCCTCTGTTAAACGGAACAGGCTCAACGTCTGTGTAAACCCAGATAAGTTCAGCCTTTCTGCATTTAATGTTAATTGAGCTGTTAACAAGCTCCTGACCGGCAAGTGTAAGATAAACCCTCAAGTTTTCAAGACATTCCTTATCTTTGCAGGAACCGTAAACCTTTCTTGTCTGTATACACGTGCTGGTGTCTTTGCACATATTGTTTTCGGGAGCGCAGCCGTTATTTGTTCTTTCACTCATTAAATATTACCTCCTAAAATTATTTTGCTTCCTCACTGATATAATATGAATATTGTGTTTTTTTGTGAATAACATAAAAAACTGCCGCACAAAAAAAAATCCCCCGATTGCCTCTGCATTTTTGCAGCTTGCATCAGGGGGATTTTTATTACACTTTCCAAAAGCCGTTATTATTTGATTGTTTCTGCCTGAACATAGGGAAGCATATAGTCATAATCTGACCAAATCATAAATTTTGCATATGCCGCACCGGCGTTTTTCGACGGATTTGCCACAGAAACCGTAAAGGTTTTCACTTCGCCAGCACCAATTATGCCGGGTGCGCTTTTTTCGACTGAAATGAGATTGTTGTTTTCATCATAAAACGCAAGAATCGCCACTGCGCTTTTATCTTCGGAAAGATTGCTTTTAATGCTCTTGCTTACTCTCATTGCATCTTTTACACTTCCCGAAACTTTGGCATTTTCGGTTGTAAACGAAATACCGCCGCCTATGTTAAAGTTTACCGTTTCGGAAGTTACACTCTGACCGTCACTAAATAAAGCAACTGCATAAACTTCATATGCACCCTCGGAAAGATTTATCATTTTAAGTGTGTATACCGCACCATTTGAAGCCTGTGCTAATTCATTTGTGACAAGTTCACCGTTTACGTAAAAATCTACATTTTCAACACTTTTGCCGAATGATGTTGCCGTATTTAAATTCACATACACACTGTCACCCTTATTGAAATTGCCCGTTGATTGATAATCTGAAATTTGTGCAGTGTTCGGTGTGGAGTCTTCTTTTTCAACATCAAGGCTGAGCGATGCATTTTTTTCGATTTCAACTTCACTTGTTCCGTCAAGCTTTTCAACCTTTATATTGTCGATACAAATTACCGAAGATTTCGGTGATGTGCTGTCTGCGCCCGACTGATCTCCTATTGAAAGTGCGTTTGCCATATTTGAAACCGTATTTGCATTCACCGTGTAAATAAACTCAACATCGGTCCACACGCCTCCGGGCATTGTCTGATTTTTTATATATCCGCCCGTCGTTTCAATATTTGTAGCACCGGCATTCGGTGCACCGGGATATGTTGACATAACCCCAATTTTCATTTCGGTAGTAACACTCGGTTTAACAGATAATGAAATTTTATATTTGGTTCCGATATCTTTTTCCGTAAAATACGGAACTCCGAACGATTTTTTCGGTTTTATTCTCGAATAAGTGTAATTAAGGTTTGATATTTCAAGATATTTATTTCCGTTTGATTCGGTTTTTACCGCCGTTACAATACTGCTTTGTCCGCCGAACGATAAGTCTTTACCGTATACGGGATTTATTCCGTTTTCAAAATCTTTTTCATATACAACACTGTTCGGCTTATCTTCGGTTGTTATTGCAAACACTGCCTTTTTTCCGTCGGATAATGATTTAATATAATTTGAAACATCAACGTTTTTCCCGCCCGATTCCAAAGCCGATATATTTGCAATAGGCGCTCCGCCGAATACCGAGCTTAATATAACGGAATTTGTACTTTTGTTATTTGCCGGTGCATTGTTAAATGTTATTGTGTCTTTGTTAAAATCTGCATTTAACAATCCGTAAATATTAACTGTCGGATTTCCGCTTAATGCGTTTTTAAGGATATTAAACTTAAGAATTGCTCCTTTATATTCGCTCTCACTATTAACATCAAACGCCAAATACGCTTTTTTACTGTTTACCGCCGTTTCGGAGTAATCCTCTCTTTTTACGGTAAGCTGATTTGCAAAAGCGGTATCGGGATATGAAGAATTTATTGTGCAGCAGTTTACCGCCTTGTTTGTTTTTGTCGTTGCATCTGCATTTGTGAGCACCAAACACGGTGCATTGCCCGTAATTTCTTCAACTTTAATATTGTCTATATACAAGTAATTTTCCACACCAGCATTGCCAAATCCGTAAGAGCCTATTCTCAGACGTGCATTCACGGGGGATGTTGTAATTGTGGAAGGAACCGTATATTCAATTGACTTTGTTACCCAGCCGTCGCTCGTGTTGTATGTAAAGCTTGCCGAATTTGTAGCCAAATACATTCTGAAGCCGTTATTAATTGACTTATTGGATTTAAAATCAAATGTTACTTTGTAAGTTTTGCCGATATCTTCTTCTCTGAAAGCTGTAATGCCGTCTCCGAGAAGATGAGAAACAGATATCAACGGATAATATCCGTCATAAATCTCGGTTGTATCTGTGTCGGAGGTATAATTTCCTCGTTTTTGGAACATCAAAAATTTGTTTCCGTTCTCTTCTGCGATATCGCCTCTTACATAAACTTTATCTGCATCGCTGAGCGGTGCGTTTACAGATGAGCCTCCGTCCTGCGTTACGCTTATTCCCGAAAGCGAGCCGTCTTCAAAGTTTCTTTCCGATACTTTATCTTCGCCCGTCGTAATAAATGCAGTGCCGCCGACTTCTTCGCATTTTAAATCGTCAACATACATATTTTTGGTATGGGCATACCCGCAAATGATAAACGCCGTTTTTGCCGAATGATTATTTACCATATCTTCCGTAATTGTAAACGTATTTTCAAGATAATGCCAGCCGGCTCCGTCGCTTATATTTGATTTATAAAGAAGTGTGCCTAGTGCTGCCGCCTCTTCCCATCTTGTGCTGTTGTCGGTGTTTGTCGAACCCAAAAAAGTATTTGACGTACTTGCGCCGTATGAAGTAACGCCCATAATTATTCTGCTGGAGGAATTGATTCCGGTGTGTGTTTTTACATACGCCGAAATTTTATATGTTTTTCCGATGTCCGTACTTGTCCACTTGTCATTCGTTGTAATAAAATCTTTAATTGTAACCGCATCGAAGAAGTCATCACGTTTAAAAAGAAGAACATTGCTCTTGCGGTCTTCATCATAAACAACACTTAGGTCTGCGGCTTTTGAACTGTTGTAAAGATTTGGCGAATACTTCTCGAAATCATTCATTCCGCCCTCAAAATCAATTGTTCTTGTAACATTTTGGTTCTGCGCGGCAAATACAAATGTTGCGTCCGTTGCCCCCTCGCTTTTTAGTTTGCGGACAAAACTTGTCACGTCTATTTCTTTTTTGCCGGGAACAGCGCAGTCAATTTCAGCCAGGGGCGCATTGCCGTAAGCAAAATTCAAATCAATGCCGTTTGCGTTTTTATCATTTGCAAACGCTCTGTTCCATGTAATTTCGTTATCCCATTCGCTCGTTCCTTCGTAACTTCCGGTAACGGCACTGTTAAGAAGGGGTGCGTCTATTCCGTAAACTGATAATTTCTGTTTTGAAGAACTTAAAATACTGAAATTAAGTTTTACGGACGATGCTGTATCAACATTATCAAGAGGTATTTTAACATATCCCTTTTGATTTCCCTCTTTATTTCTTAAATCCGCGCCTTTAACATAAAGATTTGCTTCGCCCGAAAGGTTTGTGTCTGCTTTATCTCCGCTCTGCACATATGCACTGCCGAGCAAGTCGGCATCTTGAGCATCGCCTTTAATTAATACAAGCTTCGGCGCGCCGCTTGCAGATGTTTTTCCTTCTTTTGAAACAATTTCATTTTCTCCTGTTTCAAGCATTACATAGAGATTGTCAATATTAATTGCAGAAATTGCCGTATCCGCACCGATTGTAAGATATGATGTGTTGTTATCAATCATTTCCTGATTAACGGTAAATGTATAAGTTACCGGAGTCCATTTTCCTGCCGGCGCAGTTGTTTTTTTAACATCATAATAACTTGTTGCAAAGCTTCCGTCCGTTGCAGACATAAGCCCGAATAATATTGAATCATCTTCGGCCGGTCTTACCATCGCGGTGACGGTAAATGCTTTTCCGAGATCGTCTTGCGTAAGCGTATTGTTTTCAAGTCCGAACATATTTGCAAATTTAATTCTTGCACTTGCTGCTGTTCTGTTGCAGAATGAAAAATACGTTCCGTCATAAGAATTTGCGTCATTTATAAAATCTGTATGATAGCCTACATCATTTTTAATACCTTGTCCGCCCAGACGATAATCGGTATTTCTCACAAAATCATCATCCGTCATACCTTCAAAAGTATATTGCTTTGTATATCCCTTTTTGCTCGGAGATTCAAATGCAAATGTTGCAGTATTTCCCGAAAGCGATTTTACATAATCGGTGACGTCAACCTCGTTTACGCCCTCCGAAACGTTATTTGTCATGCCGATTTTTCCGCCTCCGTAAACGGACTGCAAGTCAAATCCCGTGCCGTTTTTGTTGTTCGCGGGTGCGTTATTCCATGTAATGCCGCTTTCCGACCACGAGGCGTCATTTAATCCGTAAATATTATTTAAATATACGGTTTTGCTGCCCTTAAATACTAAAATTGCTTTTGAAACATCGCCGAATCCGCCTTCTTTTTCAAACCCGATATATCCCTTGTTTATTGCGTCCTCTTCGTTTTTAACACTTATAGAATCGGCAGTTCCGTAATTTGTATCGGGTGGTACACTGCTTATATAAGCGTCTTTTGAAACATTTGTAATCTCTGCGTCGACAATTTCAAAACGCTTAATCATCTTTTCTTTTAAGTGCACTCCGTCTTTAGCTTTGCAGCTTTCGCCGACTTCAATTCTGTATCTTGCGCCGTAATCAAGTGCAGAAGAAACAAAAGTAAATCTTGTGTTGCCGTGAAGCATTGACCATTCTCCGTCAACCGCTTTTCCCGTAGCTTCGTTTATTACTTTAATGCCTTTTTTGACGGAATCAACATCCATACTGCGGGTGAATTTTACTTCAACAGGAACATTTGCACTGTTGAATTTGGATTGATCCAAAGGAAGAGTCCACAAAACCAAAGGCGGTTCTTTTCTGTATGCCGCACGGATTTGGTTATTGAAAAATGCATAATATGTGTCCCAATAATCAATACCCATCGACTCGCAGTATCCTCTCGGCTTTTTGTGGCCGAGACCTTCAATGGGAAGTGCAAGCGCCTCCATGTTGTAATCTTCTATGCGCTTATATCCGTAACTTGCCCACTTTCTGTAAAAGCTGCCCGTTTCGTCAAGAGTACCCGATGATGACATAAACGGAATCGATACTTCGCCCTTTTCGGGGTTTGGAAGTGTTTTATCGCCCTGATCCAAAATTCCCGGGCCCGAGCCGGAATATGTAACAGTTATGTTGCTTGAAATCGGCGTGCCGTCGTCATATGTAAGCCACGGCTGAACAGGGTCGGTGGCGGAAGCGTCTTTGTATTCAAATCCCGAAACACTGTCATAACTTCTTGCTTCTTTATCAAGACTTCTGCTTGCGTTTGCAAGCCATGCAGGGCTCATAGACGATTTTGAAAATCCCCAGCCGCCCATATAATCGGCATCATAACCATACTTTGACGCATAATATCTTATGCATCTTACAAGCGCGCTGCCCGTATGGTTTGAAATAAAATTGCCGAGTGTAAAATATGAATCTCCGT